>NZ_JBVVQZ010000018.1:0-72968 GCF_055811635.1 Mesorhizobium sp. WSM4806
CCACCCCTCTTGGCCCCAACCCCCCTCGGCCACCTCTCTTGGGCTCGGCTGTTGCCCGTTCAATCCGTCTCGAAATTGCTGCGAGGAACGACGAGATGGTACTCGAGACGATCCCCGCTGATTTCAAGTTTCGCCGTGCCGTTCAACGACGCAGGCACGACGCGCTCGAGCGCGACGCTGCCAAAGCGCTTCTCGCTGGGCTGATTGTCATTGGCTCCGATGGCCTCGGCCCATGTCAGCGACAGCGCGGTCTCGCCAGCGGCAGCGGCCGTCAGATCGGCCGTCACCTCGACGAAGCCGTCGGCTCGCGACAGAGCGCCGTAGCTGACAGAATTGACGGCAAGCTCGTGCATGGCCAAGCCGATATGCAGGGCCGCATTGGGATTGAGGTATGGGTTTGCACCGCGAAAACGCAGGCTGCGCACAGGGTCGGCGCCATAGCGGCCGACCTGGCCGGACACCAGTTCGCGCAGTGCCGCTCCCCGCCAGTTGGACGAGGTCACCAGGTCCTGGGATGAGGCAAGCGACTGCAGCCGGCCGCGAAAGCGCGTCAGGAAATCACTGAGCGTGTCCGAATAACGGCTGGTCTGGGTGGCGATGCTCTGGATGATCGCCAAAAGGTTCTTCGAACGGTGGCTGACCTCGCGCAGCAGCGTCTTCAGGGTTTGCTCGCGACGTTTCTGCTCGGTCGTTTCGACCATGGTGGTGACGACGCCCTGCACGGCACCGCCGTCGTCATGATCCGCGTCCACCCATATTTGGAACCAGCGGACGCCATCGTCGGCCGGAATGCTGAACTCAAGATGTTCCGGATTGCCGGATGCGACGACCTTGCGTTTGGCCGCGCCGATGCGCTCCTCCTGCGCAAGCGGCAGGATGCCGATGCCGTCGCCCGTGTCGGAACCCCCCGTGTCGGAAACCCCCGTGCCGGAAATCCCCGTGTCGGCAATCCAGGGCGGGCGCATGTTGCGGGCCCAGACGGTTTTCATCTCGCGATCCTGATAGAGAACCGAAATACCGGCATTGTGCAGTGCATGGAGAAGGGCCCGGCCAACCTGCATTCCACTCTCAGCGGACTGCAAAGCGATGATCTCATCGCTCCGTCCGCTGTCTTTCATGTCTCCGGCTCTGGATTGCATCGGTCACTTCACCCGCCCAATGCAGGCTGAACGGCTGACGGAAAATTGGGTTCCAAAAAGAGTCCGCCGAGCGACGTCCTGCTAAGGACACCGCCCGGCGGTAGCTGGAAACCGCTTGAGGGGTGCGGCTCCCAGTGTTCGATCGCAGTTCACGACGCGCGTTTGAACAAGCCCGCAATAAGCGAAATGATCAGGAAAGCGAGAAAGATGAAAAACAAGATCTGCGCTATACCAGCCGAGGTGCCGGCAATGCCGCCGAAGCCAAGAGCGCCTGCAATGATCGCGACGACGAGAAATACGAGGGCCCAGTAAAGCATGGTCCATCTCCTTCAAATAGTATGCCAAAAACGTCTTTCGCTGCCGTTTGTTCCAGCATTTCCCGAAAAAGACGAGCCCCGGAAAGCTTTCCCGCTCGAATTGGATCGTCATGTGCAGGTGAGTTGCAAGTGGCGTGTGCCGGCCGCAAGCGGCCAGCGTTATTCATCTGTGGAAAACGGGCGATCGGAGGAACTGTGGAAAGGGCCGCTCAGGGCCGGGCTGCCCGGTCCTATGCAGCGGCTTTCGCGTGCCGATCGAAGAACAGCGCCTGGCTGATCAGGGCCTTGACCATCTCCGGATTGAACGGCTTGGTGACGAGGAAGGCCGGCTCCGGCCGCTCGCCGGTCAGCAGGCGCTCGGGAAAAGCGGTGATGAAGATCACCGGCACCGGGGTGGTCGACAGGATCTCGTTGACCGCTTCGATGCCCGAGCTGCCGTCGGCAAGCTGGATGTCGGCCAGCACCATCTTCGGCCGCGTCTTGGCGAACATCGCCACCGCCTCGGCATGGGTACGCGCCGTTCCGACAACGCGATGCCCCAGGCTCTCGACCATTTGCTCGATGTCCATGGCGATCAGCGGCTCGTCCTCGATGATCAGCACATCGGTTGCCACCTGGCGGGAAATCTCGTTGCTGGCCTCGGCAAGAAGCTCGGAGAACTCCTGATCGTCGACGTCGAGGATCTCCGCCGCCTCGTCTTCGCTGAAACCTTCGACGGCGACCAGCAGGAAGGCCTGGCGGGGGCGGGGTGAGATCGCGTTCAGATTGGCGGCGGCGCGCTGTTCCCACGCCGACTGCGGGTGTTCCTGCGGAACGCGGATGGCGACCGAGGTGAATAGCCTGGCGAAGACCTTGTAGAGCGCGATGCGGTCATTCGACGCGTTTGGAAAGATGTCGACGTCGGCGATGATGGCCTCGAGCATCGCGGCGACCAGCGCGTCACCACTCTCCTGCGATCCGGAGACGGCCCGCGAAAAGCGGCGCAGGAACGGCAGGTGTGGAGCGATGGTTGCGGATAGGCTCATGATAGACGTCTCCCTCTGACGTAATTGCATAGATTGCAGGCCAAGCTAATGACAAGCCCCGAGAATAAACCCTGAAAGCATAAACGCCGGCTTTCCGAAAAAGTTCCGAGGGGTTGGAACTAATGTAAGCGGAAGGCGTTTGAGCTCGGGACGGGCAACCAGACGAGGGGGCCGCCTGCTTTGCGTCGTGTATTGAAGGGCGGCAGGGTACTGGGAACAAAGGGCGAAATGACGACATGAGGAAAGACAACACGGCTGGCGCTGCAACGAACAGGCGCCGGGCTGCTTCCGGCGACCCGCTCGGGCCAAACTCGGAAATCGGCCGCAAACTCAAACAATATTACGACGAGCTGGTCTCCGACAGCGTGCCGGATCGTTTCGCCCAATTGCTCAGCCAGTTGGAACAGGCCCAACCTGCACGGAAAAAGGACTGAGGCATGGCGGGCGTCTCCCAGAGCTTCAAGACGGATCTGCTCGCCTCGATTCCGAGCCTGCGGGCCTTTGCCGTGTCGTTGACGCAAAACGCCGACAAGGCCGACGATCTGGTCCAGGAAACGCTGGTGAAGGCGTGGGACAAGCATGAGAGCTTCGAGCCGGGCACCAATCTCAAGGCATGGCTGTTTACCATCCTGCGCAACGAATTCTATTCGCAGATGCGCAAGCGCGGCCGCGAGGTGCAGGATAGCGACGGCATCATGACCGCCAGACTGGCCGTCCATCCGGCCCAGCACGGCCAGCTCGACCTCAAGGACTTTCGGAGCGCGCTCGAGCAATTGCCAGAGGACCAGCGCGAAGCCATCATCCTCATCGGCGCGTCGGGCTTTTCCTACGAGGAAGCCGCCGAAATTTGCGGCTGTGCGGTCGGAACGATCAAGAGCCGCGTCAGCCGCGCCCGCACGCGGCTGCAGGAAATCCTGAAGATTTCCGGCGACGACGAGTTTGGCCCGGATGCGATCTCGGCTCAGGTGACGGGGTCGAACGCCGCCTGAATACGCAGCACCGGTAATGTGGGACCCTGTACTTAATGTCGGGCCCGGTAATCGGGCTCCGGTCTGCGGACATCAAACAACAGGTCCGCGCCCGCACGCCGACGCCACCGCCTCCACGAGATCGTCTCCCGAATAGGGCTTGGTGACCAACCTGACATCCGGAAACGCCACCCTGATTTCGTCCATGTCGGAATAGCCCGAGGCGAAGACGAAAGGCACGCCCGATTCGCGCAGCCGCGAAGCGAAATCGAGTGTCGAAGTGCCGCCCAGCATGAGGTCGACGATGGCCGCGTCGAATTGCGAGGCAATGCTCTGCCGATCGATCTCAGCCAGATCGCGGGCGACGACAACATCGCCGGCGCCATAGTCGCGGCAAAGCTGCTCGACATCCATGGCGATCAGGAATTCATCCTCCAGAACAAGAATCCGCAATCCGTCCAGCAATGGGGGCACGTGGCGATGTCTCCGTGGGGCGCAGGGAACAGGGAGCGCAAGGGCTAGAGGAGTCATGATCCCTATTTGGCTTCCTGTCATTTAAAGTTATTTCGCATCCTGTCATTTAAAAAAGACATGCCGCCGCAGATGGCGGAACCTCGACGCCTGCAGGACGTTTGCTATCGCCCTCCGGAAGAGGGCTTCGAAGAGGATTGAAATGTCTGGCCAGAACGGCCGTTCCTTGTCCGCCCGCCGGTATTCATGCGAGAACTGCCCGCTGCGGCCGTTGCCGGCGTTCCGGGCGTTCGAGAAGCAGGAACTCGTCTTCGTCAATGGCTTCAAGAAGGGCGAACTGGCCGTCGAGAAGGGCGACACGGTTCTGGTTGAGGGAAGCCGCAGTGCCCATCTGTATACAGTGCTGTCGGGTTGGGCCTTCCGCTACAAATTGCTGTCGGGTGGCCGCCGGAGGCGACCTCATCGGTCTGCAAGGCAGTCTGATGGGCGAAATGCAGCACTCCGTGGAAGCTCTGTCGCCGATGCTGCTCTGCCTCTTCGAGCGGGAGGCCCTCCCCGAACTCTACCGCAGCCATCCGGGCCTCGCCTACGACATCACCTGGATCGCCGCGCGAGAGGAGCGCATGCTCGACGAGAACCTGCTCAGTATCGGCAGACGCACCGCGCTCGAGCGTGCTGCCTATCTCATCGCCTTCATCTCCACTCGCGCCAGGGTGGTCGGGCGGAACGGCAAGACGCCCGTGCAGATTCCGATCACCCAGCAGCACCTCGCCGATACGCTCGGCCTGTCGCTGGTCCACACCAACAAGACGATCCGCAAGCTGATCGATCGCAAGCTTATCTTCTGGCGCGACGGCGGCTGCGAGGTGGTCGACAACGAAAGGCTCAAGGACCTCGCCCGCTGGGAAGGGTTGAGCGAAGGTCGCCGACCGCTGATCTGAGCGGCTGCCGGAGACGTGCCGGGCTGGACTCGGCTGCGCAAAAACCCTTTCATGGCAGTTGTTCCGATTTCGGAACCTTGGGGTGGGTCGAACGTTTCGACCCGAGCAAATGCAAGGAGTCAAGCAATGGCGACTGCCGCAGGAAAGTCCCCGAACGAAAGCCGGCCGAATTCGGACCTTGAAGACGACATCAGGCAGCTGAAAGTCGACATTCAGAAACTCACCGAACAGCTGGCCGAGACCGGCCAACATGGTTACGGGACTGCCCGTCGCGTTGCTGCGGAAGGGATCGAGCAATTGCGCGCCCAAGGCGAAGCAGCCTTTGAAAATATGCGCAGCAACGCCAAGGATCTCGAAGCGCAAGTGGTGGCGAGCGTGCGCGAAAAGCCGGTGACGTCGCTGGCAATCGCGGCAGGCGTCGGCTTTCTGTTTGCGCTTCTCGCGCGCCGCTAGTCTCAGCCCAGATGCGAATGCTGGCATCGTTGATCTCGGGCCTCGCCTCGGGTGAAGCCGTTGCCGCCGTGCGCCGCGCGCGCACGGCTGCGATCGTCTATGCGCTCGCAGCACTTGCAGCACTGTGCGGCCTCGGCTTCCTCGTCGGAGCGGCCTATGTCTGGGTGGCGGGTCGCTATGGGCCGATGGCAGCCTGCCTTGGTTTCGGGGTCGGCTTCCTGGTGATCGCAGGGCTCCTCCTGCTCATCCATCAGCTGTCGGCCGGCGCGCGCGCCCGACGCCGGGCGCGGAGGCGCAATGCCGATATGAAGGCGGTCGGCATGACGGCCGCGCTCGCCGTGCTGCCGGCGCTACTCAAGGGGAAAGGCGGCCTCGGCACCATCCTCGCCCCGGCTATTGCGCTCGCCGCCTACGCCATCTACCGCGAGAACACAAAGCCCGATGCCGACGATCCGGATGCCGGCGAGGCGAAATAGCTCGAAGCGTTTCTTCTTGTTCGGCCGAAAAACCGGGTTCCACTTTTCCCTGATGCGGACCTTTGGTTCGGGTCCATAGTCGAGCGGTCACTTCGGCAGATCCTCCAGCGGCATCGATATTTCAGCGAACACGCCTTCCGGCCGGAATTCGTGGGTCACTTCACTGGAGATGACCTTGGCCAGGCTGCGGCGGATCAGGATCGAGCCAAAGCCGTGGCGTTCGGGCGAGGCAACTTCAGGCCCGCCGCTTTCGCGCCAGGTCAGGACCAGGCGCCGGGCGCCTTTCCTAACCTGTGCCTTCCAGTCGAGATCGACCGTGCCCGACACCGCCGACAGCGCTCCGTGTTGCAGCGCGTTGCTGGCCAGTTCATGCAGGATCAGGCCAAGCCCGACTGCCTGGTCAGGCGAAAGCAGCAGATCGGCGCCTGAGATCGTCATGCGCGGCTGATCGGCGGTGTCGAACGGCTTGACCTCGATCTGCACGAGTTCGCGGATGCCAATGCCGCGCCACTCGCGGTCGGACAGCAGGCTGTGGGCGGCGCCCAGCGCCTGAAGCCTGGCGCTGAAGGCGTCGAGGAAATCCCTCGGCTGGCGGGCATGGCGAACTGTCTGCGTCGCCAGCGCCTGGACGGTGGCCAGCGTGTTCTTGACGCGATGGTTCAGCTCGCGCAGCAACAGCCGCTGCCGCTCATCGCCGAGCTTGCGTTCGGTGATGTCGTAGTTGACGCCGAAGATCAGCGTCGGCTTGCCGTCGCCGTCACGCTCGATGACCCGGCCGCGCGTAGCGAGCCAGCGCGGCGGGCTGAAGCCCTTGACGCGGTATTCGCCAAAATAATCGTCGCCGCCGCTCAGCACGTCGCGAAAGCGCGTCTCGGTCTGGTAGGCGTCACGCGGGTCGATGGCGGCGAGGATATCGCGTGCTCTCAGCCGGGTCGAGCGCGGCAGGTCGAACAGCTCGGACAATCGGGCATCGCATTCGATCATATCGCTATGGATATCCCATGCCCAGCTCGCGAGCGATGCGGCATCGAGCGCAATGCCGCGCCGCTTTTCCTCGCGCGCCAGTGCCGCAGCGGCGCTGGCGGCGTTGCGGGTGGCGTCCTTCAATGCGAACAGGCTGGCAGCGAGGCTGGCGAGCGCCGTCAATTGTTCGAGCTGGGCGGCGGACGGCGACCCGCGCGGCCTCCGGTCGAGCACGCAGAGCGTGCCGATCCGGGCACCGGCCACCACAATCGCCGCACCCGCATAGAAACGGAAATGATGCTCGCCAGTGACCAGCGGGCTGGCGTTGAAGCGTGAATCCATGGTCGCATCCGTCACCACCATCGGCTGGTCGCCGGCAGCAATGGTGTGGGCGCAGAAGGATGTATCGGTCGCGGCCTCGGTCTCGTCCAGGCCGACACAGGACGTGAACCACTGCCGCTCGACATCGACGACCGTCACCAGCGCGACAGGTGTTTGCATCACCGCGGCGGCGAGCCCACTGATAGTGTCGAAGTCAGGATCGGCCGCCGTGTCGATTGCATCGAGATCATGGAGCACGGCAAGCCGATCCTGCGCCGTTACCACGCTAAGGACATCGACCGGCAGATTCGGCTTTGTCACTACCCTGCTATCCACAAGTCCCCCAGATGCATCGGCTTGCAGCCATCCGCGCTGGGCCCAGTTGCCGGGCCCTGAAACCGGAACCTTCGCCCTGAGGAACCGTTACCCAACCACATTTTGCCAGCCGCGCCGCCAGCGCCAACCGACATGCCAGCGCCAAACGAAATGCCAGCGCCAACCGAAATGGAGGCCGATCATGCCCAAGATCGTTCCTGAAGACAAAGCCCGGCAGGGACGCTGGGGGTGGCACACCTTCCGTATCTTGATCGCTGCGCTGCTTTTGGCGTTTATCGCCTGGGGCATCGCCGAGATCTACGGCAACATGATAGACCGGACGCCGACAACCGAACAGGGCGAGCTTCCCAGGAATGAGCAGGGCGAGATTCCCAGAGGCTGAAGCCTTCCGATCGACTGTGCCGGGATGCATCACGCTGCCCTCGCCTGGACGGCGCGCGCCGGGACGAGAACGTTCAGCGCACCAGGATGAATTTCCATCGTCGTTTCGCGGTCAAGCCTGACCAGTTCGCCATCCATGACGGCGCGAAATTTCTTCGCAGCCGAGTGGAGTTTCAAAACAGCCCGGTCAGCCTGGTGGATCTCCACATGCTCGCTGTCGCGCCATTTGCCGCGCGCCATGTCGAAGAGGACCCTGACCAGTTCGCCACGCCGCCGCGCCACCGTGACATAGATGCCGAGCACGCCGCCGGCGGGATTGTCGGCATAGGGCAGATGACCCTCACCGAACAGATTGTTGGTGATGCCGATGCCGGTGGTGCGCGTCACGATCTCGGCCTCGCCGATGGTCAGCGTCACCTTCATCGCCGAAGGGTTGTTGATCGCCGCCCAGGCAGCCTTTGCCGAGGCCCGCATCTTTCCCAACCGCGAGCCATACTCCATGGCTTGGCGAAGCTGGACCATCCTAGCATGCATGCCGATCGAGAATTGATGCACGAATGGCTTGCCGTTGGCGGTTGCCATATCGACTGCAATAACCTCACTGTCGGCAAAGGATTTCACGGCCGCGTCAAGGGTTTGTGGAATGCCGAGCCCGCGCGCGAACAGGTTCATCGTGCCAGCCGGTAAAATGGCAAGCGCTTTCTTGCTGCCCATCAACCGAGCCGCCGCGGCCGAAATGGTGCCGTCGCCGCCACCGGCCAGCACAATGTCGACACCATGCCTGGAAGCGATCCGGTCCAGCGTTGCGACAATGTCCCTGCCGGCAACGATTTCGATATCGATGCGGTGGCCTGCTGCCTCCAATGTCTGGCGCATTCGGTCGGTGAAGGCGGAGAGATCAACCGTTCGCAGGGTGCCGCCGTCCTGGTTCAGCACCGCCGCAAATCGCATTCCCCCGCTCCGATTTTTCTTGGCTACCATTGGATAATCATCGGCCGTAACAGACCGAGCCATGGGCCGAAACGGGGCGGTTGAAAAAAAGTTCCGCAGCTCTAACGAAAATACAGGAGCCAATCTCACCCGGCCAAACGCATAATTGAGCGCGATTCGGGTGGTTTTTTCACAACGCTCGCCCTGGTGTCGGAACAACGGCGCGGTCACGACGTTGTGAATGTGTAACGCCGCGACCGATCTCCCCTGCTCGCGGCCAGAGATAACGCACGAGGAGGATTACGATGATCCGCACCCTTTTATCCACCACCGCACTGGCAGCGTTGATTGCGACCGGTGCGTATGCGCAGGAAGCCACCACACCGGCGCCCACCCAGGACCCGGCGGTCCAGGAGACCGCTCCGGCGGCTCCCGTTGCACGGGCCGAGGGCAGCCTGATGACCAATATCATTGGTGAATCCGTCTATAACGGCACCGGCGACGATGCCGAGAATATCGGTGAGGTCAGTGATGTCGTCTTCGATGAAAACGGTCAGGCGAAATCCGTCGTCATCGGCGTCGGCGGCTTTCTTGGCGTCGGTGCCAAGAATGTCGCTTTCGACTACAACAAGCTGCAATGGGCCGAACGGAATGGCGACCGCTGGCTGATTGCCGAAACCACAAAAGATGAGTTGACGGCTCAGCCGGACTTCGATCGCAAGCCCTATGATCCGGCTCCTGCGGCCACCGACACCACGGCTACGGCTCCCGCTCCATCGACCTCGACGGATACAACGGCGCAGAATGCTCCGGCGGCTCCAGCCGATAGCGCCGCAGCTCCGGCCGAACCTGTGAAGAGTGCCGACGGCAACCTTGCCACGAATATCATCGGCGAAACCGTCTATAACGGCACTGGCGACGACGCTCAAAACATCGGCGACGTGAACGACATCGTTCTGGCCAAGGATGGCAAGGCCGAGTCGCTGATCATTGGCGTCGGCGGCTTCCTTGAGGTTGGCGAAAAGAATGTCGCCTATCAGTTCGACAAGGCCAAGTGGGCGGAGAGGGACGGCGACCGCTGGCTGGTCGCCGAGACCACGAAGGAAGACCTGGAGGCGCTGCCGGAGTTCGACCGCGAGCCCTATGATCCCGCCCCGGCGACAACCGCATCGACTGACGCGGCGACGCCGGCGCCAGTGACCACCACCCCTGCTGTCACTGCGGCTCCAGCCCCGGCGGAGAAGACTGCGGAAGCTCCGGCGGCAACGCCTGAACCCGCTGCTCCGGCTCCAATGGACAAGACAGCCGAGGCTCCGGCGACGACGCCAGACCCGGCTGCTCCGGCACCGGCGGACAAGACAGCCGAGGCTCCGGCTGCAGCAACGCCTGACCCGGCTGCTCCGGCACCGGCGGACAAGACAGCCGAGGCTCCGGCTGCAGCAACGCCTGACGCAACCCCCGACCAGACGAAGACCGCGGCGATCGACAAGTCGGCGCTGACCGAAATGCCGATCAACGAAATCCGCTCCGAGGATTTGGTTGGAACCACGGTCTATGGCGCCAACGATGTCAACGTCGGTGAGATTGGTGACGTCGTGCTGACCGGCGACAAGAAGGTCGACGCCGTCATCATCGACGTTGGCGGTTTCCTCGGCGTTGGCGAGAAGGAAGTGGCGATCGGCATGGACAACCTTAAATTCATGACCGACAAGGATGGCAATCGCTATCTCTACACGAACTTCACCAAGGAGCAGCTCGAGGCGCAGGCCTCCTATGACAAGGCCACATATGCGCAAAACCGCGACACCCAGCGCATGATGATGCGTTAGCTTGCGCCAACGATGAAAGAGGCCCGCGCCGGCCACGGCGCGGGCCGTTTAAAGATGGGAAAGGTGGCAGGCCTGCGACGTGGCCGACCACGCCATCCTCGGTCAGTTCGGCAAGCGCCAGCGACTGATCGAGATGTTCGGCCCGCCAGGCAAGCAGCCTTTCGGCCAGCTCCAGCCGGACCGGCAGATAGGCCGGATCGGCAGCGACATTGCTCAGTTCGTCCTGATCCTTCTCCAGGTCGAACAGCAGCGGCGGCAGGCCGCCGGCGAAATGTACATATTTGAATTGTTTCGTGCGGATGACCGCCAGATTGCACTGGCGCGGACCGATGCCGAAATAGCGCTCGGCATCAGCGTCGGCAACCGAGCGGAAATCGAACTCCCAATGCGCGGCCTCGCGCCAATTGTCCGGCTCCCCGGCATCCAGGAACGGCTTCAGCGATTGTCCGTCGAGATGCGGCGGGAATACCTCGCCAAGCAGATCGAGCAATGTCGGCGCTATGTCGACTGCTTCGGTGAAGCGGTCCACGCTGGCGCCGGCCGCCTTGCGGCGACGCGGGTCGCGGATGATCAGCGGAATATGAAAACTACCGTCGAAGAAGCCGCCCTTGCCCAGCATGAAATGGTCGCCCATCATCTCGGCATGGTCAGAGGTCAGCACGATGATGGTGTCGTCCCAGGCATCCGCCGCCTTGACCACCTGCCAGATGCGGCCAAGCTGCGCGTCGACTTCCGAGATCATGCCGTAATAAAGCGCGCGGATGCGGCGAAAATTGTCGTCGCCCCAGTCGCGCACCTTGCCCTCTGCGCCGGGGCGGAAATTTGCCCGCTGCTGCTGCCCAAGTTCATAGGCAAGGTAGGGGTGGCTCTGCGCCTCGGCCTGCCAGTTCGCGGCGCGGCGGAAGGTTGTTCCGTCGGCTGGATGATACATCTTGTTGTAAGGCTCCGGCACGATGAAGGGCGGATGCGGGCTGAGGAAGGAAAGATGCGCAAACCACGGTGTACCGCGCTCCTGTTCGCCGAGCCAGCGGACGAATTCGCCGGTCAGGAAGGCGGCTGGGGTCTCGTCCTTCGAGTAGACGGGCGGTGAGGTGGTCACGGCGCCGTCCGTCGTGGCAGCAACGATTTCGTCCGCTGGGCGATGGATATCGGGAAAACCGGCGCTGCCGCGCGCCTTGAGCCATGACAGCCACGGTTTCTGGTGCTCCGGCAGGAGTTGGCGCACGGTGAAGCCGGGCAGCACGCCTTCATAGCTTTTCAGCCGCGGGTCGCCTGGCGTCAGCGTGCGCGGATCGGGCGACACGTCGGTATAGCCGAACAGCGTCGGATCATAGCCGAGACTGCGTGCCGAGAGTGCGATGTTGCCATGGCGAGCGTCGAGCGGCGTGCCGTTGCGGCAGACGCGGTTGTTCATCTGGTAAAGGCCGGTGTAGAGGCAGGCGCGTGCCGGCGAGCAGGGCGCCGCCCCGCCAAAATGCTGTCGAAACAGCACACCCTCGGCGGCGAGCGCATCGGCATTCGGCGTTCGCACCACCTTGTGGCCTGCCGCCGACAGGCAGTCGCCGCGCCACTGGTCGCAGGTGATCAGGAGAACATTCGGGCGTCTGTCTTTTCTGACCAATGCTGGTGTCCTTCATTGAAAACCTGTCGCGAATACCTGCCGATCACGGGAGCCGAATTTTTGTTGCGACACAAGCCTCAGGTGTTCGCAAAATGGTGAACAAAAGTCGCTTTATTGTTCACTTATAGAGCACAGTCTATTCTGTGTTTGCGGCCTTTGCCGCCGGCTGACGGCTCCTCATATTGGCGTGGACCGCGGCATGGGCCGCACAGGACAAGGAAGGAGCAGGAAGATGCTCAACCAGATCAGGGGTCTGCATCACGTCACCTCGATGGCCAGGGATGCGCGCCAGAACAACGAGTTCTTCACAAAAAAGCTCGGCCTGCGCCGGGTCAAGAAAACCGTCAATTTCGACGCGCCGGATGTCTACCATCTCTACTATGCCGACGAGCTCGGCACGCCCGGTTCGGTGATGACCTATTTTCCGTTCCCCAACATCGGCAAGGGCCGCCACGGCGTTGGCGAGGTCGGCACCACGGTCTATTCGGTGCCCGAAGGCACGCTTGCCTATTGGGAAAAGCGTTTTGCCGATGAGGGCGTCGCCGGGCTGTCGCGCGAAGAGAGCTTCGGCGACAAGCGCCTTGGCTTCGCCGGTCCCGATGGCGACGGGTTTGCGCTGGTCGAGAACAAGGCCGACACCCGTGCGCCATGGGCGAAGGGCGATGTTCCGTCCGACGAGGCGATCCGCGGCTTTCACTCGGTGTCGCTCAGGCTGAAGGACGGCGGCGCCACGGAAGAGCTGCTGAATTTCATGGGCTATGAGGAAGTCGACACGTCCGGCACTGTAAAAAGGCTGGCGCTGAAGGACGGCAACGGCGCCAACATCGTCGATATCGAATTGCTGCCGGGCGCCGCTTTTGCCGATCTCGGCGCCGGCTCGGTCCACCACGTCGCCTTCGCTGTCGAGAACCGCGCCAAGCAGCTCGAAGTGCGCAAGGCGCTGATGGACACCGGCTACCAGGTGACGCCGGTGATCGACCGCGATTATTTCTGGGCGATCTATTTCCGCACGCCGGGCGGCGTGCTGTTCGAAGTCGCCACCAACGAGCCGGGCTTCGATCGCGACGAGGACGCCGCCCATCTCGGCGAGGCGCTGAAGCTGCCGTCGCAGCACCAGCATCTGAGGCCCTATCTCGAGCAACATCTGCAAAAGCTGGAAGACTAAAAGCGCATCGCGTTTGACCAGGTTGGGCGACGCGCTTTTAGTTTGGTTTTGTGCATGTCGTCATCGCAAAACCGCTGCGCACTTTTGCGCGACATGCATTAAGGACAAGGCCATGAGCAAGGACGCTTACACCTATAGGACACTGCCGGGTTCGCCTGATGGATCGCTGCTCTTCGTCTTCCACGGCACCGGGGCCGACGAGAACCAGCTTCTGTCGCTCGGGCGTGATCTCGCGCCGCAGGCGACTATCGTTTCGCCGCGCGGCGATGTCTCGGAAGACGGTGCTGCGCGCTTCTTTCGCCGAACCGGCGAGGGCGTCTACGACATGGACGACCTGGCGCGGGCGACGGACAAGATGATTGGCTTCGTCAAGGCGCATATCGGGGCGCATGTCGAGGCGTCAAAGCCCGCGTCGGTGCTTGGCCTCGGCTATTCCAACGGCGCCAACATCCTGGCCTCGGTGGTGTTCGCGGCGCCCTCTCTGTTCGACGCGGCGGTGCTGATGCATCCGCTGATCCCATTCGAGCCGGAAATCGAGGGAAGTCTCGCCGGCCGCCGCATCCTGGTCACAGCAGGCAGGCGCGATCCGATCTGTCCGCCCAACCTGACGTCGCGGCTAGAAGCCCATTTGCGCGCCGATGGCGCCGATGTCACAGTGGAGTGGCACGACGGCGGCCATGAGGTGCAGTCGAACGAGATCGAGGCGGCGCGGCGGTTCCTGTCCGCTACGCCGGCAGAAGGAGCGTAAGCAATGCCTGACCAATTGCCGGAGGTCGAACTGGAGGATCGCGGTTCCAAGGGCCGTTATCTCCTGCGCGGGCCTGACGGCGCCGAGGCGGAGATGACTTTTACCAAGGTCGGCGAGCACCAGATCATCATCGACCACACCGAAGTGCCGGATGCGTTTCGCGGCCAGGGCGCGGGACTTAGGCTCGTTACCCGCGCTGTCGAGGACGCGCGCGCGGCGGGCAAGAAGATCATTCCGCTCTGCCCGTTCGCCAACGCCCAGTTCCGGCGTCACCAGGAATGGGCCGACGTGCTGAAGCAATAGCGCCGGTCCTGGCGCCAGTGGCTCCCCCTTCTCCCCTTGTGGGAGAAGGTGGCCGAGCGAAGCTCGGTCGGATGAGGGGTGCTCCAGCTTGGCACCGACAGCACTCCGTCCAACACCCCTCAACCGTCTCGGCGCTGCGCGCCGATCCACCTTCTCCCACAAGGGGAGAAGGCAAGAACGCGCCCAAAGCCCTTCGCCTTCAATTCGGCGTCCCCTACCCGATCGTTCGAGCGCTCGTCTTGCCTAGTGGGTATTGCCTTGCCTAAGTAGGATATTGCCCGCCCGACCAATCGAACCGAAATGATCCCTTGATGACCGAAACCGATCTTGTTCCCGTCTTCGACGGCCACAACGACACGCTGCTCAGGCTCTATCAGTCGAAAGACGCGGATGTCGAAAAGCTGTTCATCGAGGGAACATCGGGTGGCCACATCGACCTGCCGCGTGCGAAACAGGGCGGCTTTGCCGGCGGCATGTTCGCAATCTTTCCGCCGCCGGTCGAGAAATCCAAGCGCAGTGCGGTTCCTCCCGCGCCAAGCGATATCGAGCCCTTGCCGCCCGAAATTCCGCGCGCCGACGCGCTTGCTTCCACCATCGCCATGGCCTCGATCCTGTTCAGGCTGGAACGAGCGTCGGCGCTCACCGTCTGCCGCAGCGCCGGCGATGTGCGAAACGCGATGGCGCAAGGGTCGATCGCAGCGGTGTTCCATATCGAAGGCGTCGAGGCGATCGACCCCGAACTGACCATGCTCGACGTGCTGCATGCGGCCGGCTTGCGCTCGCTCGGCATCGTCTGGAGCCGCCCGAACGCTTTCGGCCATGGCGTGCCGTTCCGTTTCCCGTCGACGCCCGACACCGGACCTGGCCTGACCGATGCCGGCAAGGCGCTGGTCAAGGCCTGCAACCAGCTCGGCATCATGGTCGATCTTTCGCACCTCAACGAGAAGGGGTTTCGCGACGTCGCCGAGATCAGCGACGCACCACTGGTCGCGACCCATTCCAATGTCCATGCGATCTGCGGCCATTCGCGTAACCTCACCGAATGGCAGCTCGGCGCGATCCGCGACTCGGGCGGCATGGTCGGGCTGAATTTCGCGACCGGGTTTTTGCGCGAAGACGGCAGGATGAATGCCGATACCAGTCTCGACGTCATGGTGCGCCATGTCGATTCACTGCTGCAGGCTTTGGGCGAAGACGGCGTCGGGCTCGGGTCCGACTTCGACGGCGCCATGATCCCGGCTGTGGTCGGCGACGTCACCGGCCTGCCGAAGCTGCTCGACGCGTTCGCCGCGCGCGGCTTCGGTCGCGCGCTGATCGAGAAGATCGCCTACCGCAACTGGATAAGCATGCTGGAAAAGACCATTGGCTAAAGCGGGTCGCCCGGCGGAGCAGCCAGCAACCTGCAATTCGATCGAGCGGGGTTTGATGATCTCGACAGGACCGTTGTCTCCGAAGCTCAAGCCGCGGATGATTGCGGACTTCGAGACCTTCAGGGCCGGCTCTTGAAGCGCCAGACCGTACGAACCGATGTCGCGATCGTCGGCGCCGGCTTTACCGGCCTGTCAGCCGCGCATGAATTGAGCAAGGCCGGCATCGATCTTGCGCTGCTCGAGGCGCGCGGCCGCGTCGGCGGGCGGGTCGAGTCCCAGTGGAACGGGCTTGGCGAGCGGATCGACAGCGGCGGTCAGTTCCTGTGCGAGGACATGCCGGAACTGATGGCCCTGGTGCGAACGCGCGGCAAGACGTTGGTCGAGACCTATGCTAAGGGCGAGTTCGTTGCCCAGCCGCTGACCGGCGCAAAGCAAGTCGAGCGAATCTACCACGCCTCGATGTCGATCCGCGACCGCATGAACGCGATCGCACCGGGCGATCCGGCTATCGCCGGCTTGACCGTCGCCGCATGGCTCGATCGCCAGAACGATCCCGGCGAGGCCAAGGCGGCTTTCCGCTCGATGATCGAGGGCCTGTGGTGCCAAGCGCTTGAAAAACTGCCGCTTTGGCACCTCATCGACAATGACCGCCGTATCACCAACGAGGTGTCGGAGCTGCAGTATTTCGTCCACGAAACCATGCAGTCCCTGGCGGATGATCTGGCTGGCGATCTCGGCAACCGCCTGCGATTGAACACACCGGTCAGAACGATCGAGCGCAGACCGGGACGCGTTCGTCTCGCGTCGACGACGGGCTCGATCACGGCTCGAATAGCGCTGATCGCCATGCCGCCGATGATGGCTTCGAAGCTGGACTTCGCGCCGCCGCTGCCGGCTGCCTTGCAAAAGGCTCTCGGCGTCTGGCAGAGCGGCGCGGTGATCAAAGTACAAATGCGCTATGCCACCGCGTTTTGGCGCGCCAAGGGCCTGAGCGGCATGGTGATGTGGCGCGATCCGCCCGCACTTTTTGCCTGTGACGCCAGCAAGGACGACGGCCACCCCGCGTTGGTCGTCTTTGTCGGCGGGCCGCTTGCCCTCCGCTGGCGGGAACTTGGAGATGCCGCGTTGCGCACCGAGGTTACGGCGCGGCTGCAGCAGGCGCTCGGCACGGATGCAGGCAAGTTCACCGATTTCAGCTGTCGCGACTGGACCGATGATCGCTGCAGCGGCGGCGGCTACGCCGATCTCATCATCGATACAAGCGCCACCGAGGCCGAACAAACTATCCTGGCCGGCGAGCCGCCGGTGTATTTTGCATCTTCGGAATTGTCGCCGTCGTTTCCGGGCTATGTCGAAGGCGCAATCGTGGCTGGGCGCATTGCGGCACAGAAAATCCTCAGGGAATTTAATCTGCAGTAATCACCAGCGCCCCATGGTGCAGGCGAGGGCGTCTCAAAGTGGCGACCGGACGTCGCCGGGCCGGAGCGGCGGCGCGATTTGATCCCGCGCCCCTGCGATGACCGGATGTGCCCGCCGAAATCCCGTTTCAAAGCTGTTACACGGTCAGTTTGCGTGCGTCGTTCGTCCGTTACAAGGTGCGACTAAGTTCGTTTCAACAAAAAAAGAAGATCGACGAAGGGAAGCGCGATGTATACGAAAATCCGGACTGCCTGCAATGACCGCCGTCTGCAAGCGCTGAAGGGCAAGGATCGGCGGCCGAAGCTGGCGCTGCGCCAGCGCGCCAACGACCATCCGATGGCGCTGTTCGTGGTGCTGGGCGCCGCCGCGTTCGCCGGCATGGCGTTCGCGCCGACTGTTGGTCCCGCCTTTGCTTCACTGAACCCGCCGGCAAACATCGTCAAGGGCGCCCCGACCACGACCAAGACCGCGCGGCTGCCGATGCCGGAGATCGATTTTGTCTGCAAGGGGCAGGCCTGGGGCGCCGAGAGTGCGGAGTGCCTGCGCGTCATTGCTGAGCAATCCGGCATTTACAAGGCCCGCGCGGTTCGCGTGATCGCCAATGCCGCGCCGCTGACCGATACGCCGAACGTTTTTTGATGCCCGAGCGACCCTCCAGCGCTCCAGGCAGGCTCCCGCCGCATCCTCGGCCGGGAGTCTTTTTTCTCTGGAAAGCCCCTTTGTTGAGCATCGGATTTTTTCAAAAACCGATTTCCACCAGTCCGAAGTCCTAGCTGCCCAATGCGGCCTGCTCGGCGATGGCCGACAGCACCCCGCGCACGTCCAGCGTGCTGAACGGCTTTTCCAGGATCTGCGGCCGCTGCGGCGCCGGCAATGCCTCGATTTCGGCTTTCGCGCCGATCAGGTCGCCGGTGACCAGAACGAAGCGCCGCGCCAGATCAGGCTTTTCGGCGAGCAGTTCGCGATAGATCGATATGCCGCTGGTGCCGGGCATGCGCAGATCGGAAAAGACGATGTCCGGCGGCATATGGCCCGACAAGGTCGCGGCAGCTGACGCCCAGGCCGGCACGATCCGCGACTTGATGCCCATCAACTCCAGAATGTCGGACAGCGAGGCGGCGACATCCGGCTCGTCGTCGATGATCAGGGCGTGGCGCAATCCGCTCGAGCGCGACGGGCTTTCGCCGGCGGCGGCCGCGCCGCCGGCGATCGCCGGCAACTGGACAACGAAACGGGCGCCTCTCGGCAGAACTTCCTCGAACCAGACATTGCCATTGTGCCGTTCGATGATCGATTTCGAAATCGACAGGCCGATGCCGGTGCCGACGCCGACCGGCTTGGTGGTGAAATACGATTCGAAGATGCGAGAGCGTATCGCTTCCGGCACGCCCGGCCCGTTGTCCTCGACCGAGAAACAGGGATTGCCGCGATCGCTGCGAAACGTGCGAACCTTGATCAGCCTGTCGCCGCCGATGCCGGCCAGAGCGTGCTGGCTGTTGATGAGGAAGTTGGCGGCAACTTGCGTCACATGGTCGGCGTCGGCCATGGCCAGCAGCGGGCCGCTGGCGAAATCGGTATCGATAATGATGCCGGTCGACCTGGCGCCGTAGGCGGTCACTTCGAGTGCCGCGCGGACCACCTGGTTGAGGTCGGTCTCGGCCTGCGACGCCGGATGCAGGCGGACCATCGAGAGGAAGCTCTTGACGATGCGGCCGCAGCGCTCTGCGGCGGCGCGCACCTTTTCGGCGCGCACCTTGGTCTGCGGGTCTGAAGCGAACTCGTGTAACAAAGTCGATTGGGCGACGACCACGGCAAGCGGGTTGTTGAGCTCGTGTGACACGCCGGCAAGCAGCGAGCCCATCGCCGCCATCTTCTCGTTCTGGTGCAGCTTTTCGCGCTGGCGGCCGATCTCCTCCTCGGCACGCAATTTGTCGCGGAGGTCGCGGATCGAGCCGAAGATCAGGCGGCGGTCGGCGACCCGCATCTCGGTTGCCGTCAATTCGATCGGAAAGACCTCGCCGGCAGCATTCTGGGTGACGGTCTCGATCCGCTGCCCGACCATCGGCGCGCCGCGGCCCGACATGTATTCGGCGCCCGACACATAGCCCTTGCGATAATAGTCCGGAACGACGGTGTCGAGCAGGTCCTTGCCGAGGATGTCGCTGCGCTGGTAGCCGAACATCTTTTCGGCGGCCGGATTGAACTCGATGATCGAACCGGTCTCGTCGATGACGATGATCGCGTCGAGCGAGGCCTGCAGCATGGTGCGGCGGATGACTTCGCTGGCGTGGGCATCGGAAAGCGATCGTTCGATGGCGTCGCCGATGGCCAGCGCCACGATGTGCAGCGTCGCCACTTCCTCGTCGGTCCATTCGCGCTCGTTCACGCAGTCGTTGACCGCCAGCGTGCCCCACAGATGGCCATGCGCAAAGACCGACACCGACAGGAACGACTTGATGTGCTGCTTTTCGAAGTCGGTTCTCAGAAAGCCTTCGAGGTCGCGCGTGTGTCCCGCGAAGATCTTGCCTTGCCGCTCGTCCTCCGCCAACCGTTCCAGCAGTGGGTCCGAATTGACAACCGACTGCATGATCACCGTCGGCGATGCCAGCTCGCCACCATATCGGGGGTCGATCCAGTAGGCCGCCACCGATTGGGCAAAGCCTTGGCCGGGCAGTTCGCGCAGCCGAAACAGGATGCCGCGCTGGCAATCCATGGCCCCGCACAGCGTTTCAAGGATGCTGCCCATCTCGCGCTGCCAGTCGCCAGCTTCGTGAAGCCGGCGAACGATGTGAACAGCGGCCATCGCCGCGCCCTGCCTGACGCCGTGCCTATCGCTGCGTGCTTCAGCCGTCATGGTCAGCCGTCATTTCACAGTCGTGCCACCGAGAGTGGTTGGTCGCGCCGCTCAGTTGCCTTCGCCGGTCGGCAGCGAGAAGATATAGCCTTCGCCGCGGACTGTGCGCAGGAATTTCGGATTGGCCGGGTCCGCCTCGATCTTCTTCCTCAGCCTCATGATGCGGATATCGACTGCACGTGAGGATTCAGGATCTTCCGCGAAGCCGATCGCCTCGGAGATCGCCGCACGCGTCAGCAAGCGGTTGGCACGCGTCAGGAAGACCTCCAGCACGTCGAACTCGCTCTTGGCCAGGTCGATGACCGTCCCATTGGTGCCGGTGACGAACCGACCGTCGAGATCGGCATGGAAAGGTCCGAAGCTCATGGAACGGCGGTTGGCAGTTGTTTCGGCCTTGGCGGCCTGCGGCTCGGCCGGCTGCGGCACGCGGCGCAGCACGCTGCGGACCCGCGCCAGCACCTCGCGCAATTCGTAGGGCTTGACGATGTAGTCGTCGGCGCCGAGTTCCAGCCCGACGATGCGGTCGAGCGCGGTGCCGGCGGCAGTGGCATAGATGATGCCGATCGGCGTTTTCGAGCGCATCCAGCGGCCAAGCGACAGGCCGTCCTCGCCCGGCATGGCGATGTCGAGGATGGCCAGGTGAAACGACTGCGTTTCCAGCAAGGTTCGCGCAGCGCCGGCACTCTCGGCCGTAGCGACATCGTAGCCGCTGGCGTCGAGATACTCGGCAACCGCGTCCCTCAGATCCGGCTCGTCCTCGACGACGACAATTCGTGCCCGCACGATGCTCTCGCTCCCACTTTCAGCGGAAAGTAGATTGGGTATAAACATCATGTCCAGCACTCATCTTGGGTTGCCGGGTTGCAGGGTAGAAAAAAATGACTGCACGATCCATCATCGCGCTTGTTTCCGTCGCCGAAGTGGTCGCAACCGATCTGGCCGACCATCTCGAACGGCGCGGTCATGACGTTCGCGCAGTGCGGCAGCCGTGGGAGGCCGAATCCTTGCTTTCCGGAAACGGCATCGATGTCGTTGTCGTCGGCGACAGCCTCAGCCAGGCGGAAGGGCGTGATCTGCTCAAGCGCCATGGCGGCGAGGGCGGGCCGGATTTCATCCTGATCTGCCGGCCGGCCGATCTCGTCGACAAGGTGCTGGCGCTCGAGCTCGGCGCCGCCGACGTCGTCGAGAGCCCGCTCAACGTCAGGGAACTCGCCGCCCGTATCGGCGGCTTGCTGGCACGGCGCGGCCGGAACGCCGGGGAATTGGTCGTGCTGGAGAACGCGACGGTCGACCTCCGGTCGGCCATGGTCATGCATCGCTCCGGCACGGAAGAACAGTTGTCGCCGGGTCAGGTGGCGCTGCTCAGATTGTTCCTGGCCAGTCCGCGCAAGGTCTTGACGCGCGACGATATCATTGCCGCCGCGCCCGCCGAAAATGCCGATGCCTTCGATCGCTCGATCGATTCGCGCATCGTGCGACTGCGCCGCAAGCTCGACACCGAAACCATCACCACCATACGGGGTGCGGGCTACCGGTTTGATCCGCCGACGCAGTTCGCCGACTGAGGCCGCGGCCCTCACCGTACTGTCCACAGGCCCAGGCGCTCAGCGCACCACGAGAAGCGACGGACCTGACGGCATTTCGCTGGCCGCGACGAATTCGCTGGCATGGGCACGATCCCTGAGAAGCACGGTGGCGAGGCCGGCAAAGCCGAGCAGGCCCTGTGCGTAGAGCAGTGCGGAAAGTACCGAAGCTGCAAATTTCGTGTTCATCGTTTTCGTCCCCCAAATTTGGTTTCAGGTTCGCTTCAGGGAAAACCCCGAAGTGCCCGCGCCGCCATCGGAGCCCCCCGTTGCGGCGCGGGCCTTCGGTCCTCTCGGCTGCAAGTTGCCGGAGGTGCCGCGCATCTTCTTCAGCCCAAAACCGACCCGCCAGAGGGCCTTGAGCCGGTTATGCGCAGGCTGGAGACGATCCAGACCGTGGCGAAAACAGTGCGGCATGCAAATCAACACTGCGGCTATGCTTATCCTGAACAGCCAGGAGATCGCGTTAGACTGCATGTTCATCTTCGTTTGTGCCGGCTGTTTGCGTTGGGTCAACTCTGCGGGCGGCCTGTATCCAGATCATGCCGCTCGAGTCCGCGCTTTGTTGCCGATTGGTTTCGAGCCAAGTCAAATTTCTTTCATGTGAGGCAAGATCGCACTTTCCCCAGAGACGACAGTACCTTTTCGCGGGTCCGAGCTCGACCAGGCAAACCGTCCTGTTCTTGGTTTCACCCCTGCAAATGCCTCGGATGGGCCTCCGGCCGTTAACCAGAGGAAACAGTTTCGAAACAGAAACGTCGGCCGTGCGAAATCAATTCGAAACGTGACCCAACGACAAGCCCAGTCATCGAATTGGAGCCGGCCATACCCGGCAGACAGGGGGATATCATGTACACTGCCATTTCCGCCAAGCTCATCAACATCGCCGCCGCCGTCACCGCGGGCACGGTTCTTCTGTTCGGCGCCGGCAACGGCGTTGCCGATGCTGCCAATCGGGCCGCCAATCGGGCGGCCAATCAGATCGTGGCGCGGATTTCGCTTTCGCAGCAGACGATGGAAATCCTCGTCGACGGCCGGCCGACCTTCGCGTGGAAAGTCTCGACCGGCGGTAGGGGGCATCTCACCCCGACCGGGTCGTTCAAGCCGACCCGCATGCACCAGATGTGGTATTCGAGGAAATATGACAACGCGCCGATGCCGCATTCGGTCTTCTTCAAGGGTGGCTACGCCGTGCATGCGACCAATTTCGTCAGGCGCCTCGGCCAGCCGGCCTCGCATGGCTGCGTGCGGCTGCATCCGGACAACGCTGCCGACTTCTACCAGCTTGTCGAGATTTTCGGTACGACCAACACCAGGATCGTCATCGTCAAATAGATAAAGAAGGCGATTCGGACATCACTGCCCAAGAAAAAAGGCCGGAAGTTTCCGGCCTTTTTGTCAATCAATCAACCGGCACCGGCATCAGCTTCGGGTCCGGCTTCTCGGCGTGATGCGGCAGGTCCTTGCTGGCGATGAAGGTGTAGAACATCGGCACCACGAACAGGGTGAACATGGTTCCCACCAGAATGCCGGTGAAGATCACCAGGCCCATCGAATAGCGCGCTGCGGCGCCAGCGCCGCTGGAAATGATCAGCGGCACCACGCCGAGCGCCATCGCCGCCGTCGTCATCAGGATCGGTCTTAGCCGCACCCTGGCCGAGGCGACGATCGCATCGCGCCGCCGCATCCCGTGGAGCTCGCGCTGCTGGTTGGCGAATTCGACCAGAAGAATGCCGTGTTTGGTGATCAGGCCGATCAGCGTGATCAGCCCGACCTGCGTGTAGATGTTGAGCGTTCCCAGCCCCAGATTGAGCGGCACGATTGCGCCGAAGATCGACAGCGGCACCGACATCATGATGATCAACGGATCGCGGAAGCTTTCGAACTGCGCCGCCAGCACCAGATAGATGACGAGAACAGCTGCCGCGAAGGCGATGATGATCGTGTAGCCCTGTTCCTTCTCCTGTCGCGACTGGCCGGTATAGTCGATGAAGAACGTGTCGGGCAGGCTTTCTCTGGCGATGTCCTCGATGGTCCTCAGCCCGTCGCCGGTGGTCAGCGTGGGCAATGGCAGAGCGGAAATCGTCGCGGAGTTCAACTGGTTGAACTGCTCGATCACGGCCGGCGAGGCGTTGGTCGAGATCTTCACCACCGCCGAGAGCGGCACCATCTCGCCCGACGCGCTGCGGACGAAATACTCGGCCAGCTTTTCAGGGTTGTCGCGGAAGTTCTGCGGCACCTGCGGAATGATGTCGTAGCTGTTGGACTCGCGGTCGAATTGCGCCACCTCGGCGCCACCGACCAAAAGGGTCAGCGTCCGGCCGATGTCGGCGATCGGCAGGTTGAGTGCCGCGGCGCGGTCGCGGTCGATCGTCACCGTCACTTGCGGCGCATCGAAGGACATCGAATTCTGCACGGCGAGGAAGCGACCGGAGGCCTGCGCCTTGTTCTTGATGTCCTCGGCCGCCTCGAACACCTGGGAGGCATCGCCGGTCGAGCGCACCACCATGGTGACCGGCAGGCCGCCGCCGGAGCCGGGCAGCGTCGGTGGGGCGAAGACGAAAGCCTCGACGCCCGCCACCTTGGTAAGGCGGGCGGTGATGTCTTCCTGAAGCTCCTTCGAGCTGCGCTCGCGCTCGGCCCAGTCCTTGAATGCGAAGCCGACGAAGGCGCTGTTCGTCGGGCCCTGAAAGGCGACGGCGGAGAACCGCGCCCTGGTTTCGGGAATATCATTCATCAGCCCGAGAATCTGGTTCACATAGGTCTCGGTGTAGTCCGACGTCGCGTAGCGCGGCGCGTTCACAAGAGACAGCAAGAAGCCCTGGTCTTCTTCCGGCGCCAGTTCGCCGGCGGTCTTGGTGAACATGAAGCCGGTAGTGGCGACCAGTGCGATGACGATCATCAGCGTCACCGGACGATATTTTAGCGAGCCGCTGACCAGCCGCTCGTAGACGTTTTCGACGCGCCTGAACGTGTTGTCGACAATGCGCTGGAAGCGGCTGTGCGAGCCGGCCCGCAGGATGCGTGCCGACATCATCGGCGTGACGGTGAGGGCGACGACACCCGAAAGCACCACTGAGCCGGCAAGCGTCACCGCGAATTCGCGAAACAGTGCGCCGGTCAGGCCGCCGGTGAAGGCCAGCGGCGCGAACACGGCGGCCAGCGTTATCGTCATGGCGATGACGGCGGACGAGATCTCCCGCATGCCGTTGAAGGCCGCCTGCATCGGCGACAAACCGTCTTCCTCCATGTGGCGGTGGATGTTTTCCACCACCACGATGGCATCGTCGACGACGAGGCCGATCGCCAGCACCATGGCCAGCAACGACAAGAGATTGATCGAATAGCCCAGCGTAAACAACAGGAAGCAGACGCCGATCAGCGACAGCGGAATGGTCACGATCGGCATCAGCACCGAGCGGAACGAGCCGAGGAAGAGCAGGATGACGACGATGACGATGGCGACCGCTTCGCCGATGGTCTTGAACACCTCCTCGATCGAAGCGCTGATCTGCTCGGTCGAATCGTACACGATCTCGATCGTCATGCCTTGCGGCAGCGTCTCCTGGATCGTCGGCACGATTTCGTGGATCGCCTCCGCTGTCGTCAGCGGATTGGCGGCCGGCGTCGGGAAGATGGCGAGAAAGATGCCGGGCTTGCCGTTGAAAGTAACCCTGGTGTCGGTGTTCGCCGCGGCGAGCTCGACGCGCGCCACGTCGCGCAGCCTCACCACATTGCCGTCTGTGGAACGAAGCGGAAGAGCGGCGAAAGCCTCCGGCGTTTGCAGCGTCGAGCGGACGGTGATCGAGGAGGCGACGTACTCGTTTTCGGTATTGCCGGGTGCTGAGAGGAAATTCGATGCGTTGATGGCGGTCAGCACGTCCGACGCCGTCACGCCGCGCGCCGCCAGTTTGATCGGGTCGATCCAGACGCGCATCGAATATTCGGCGGCCCCGAAAATCTGCACGTCGGCGACACCCTCGACCGTCGACATGCGCGGCCGCACGACGCGCTCGATATATTCGGTGAGCTGTTCCGGCGTCATGTTCGGATTCTGCATCGAGATATACATCATCGCGAACTGCTCGCCGGTGCCCTTGACGATCACCGGGTCTTCGGACTCGTCCGGCAGGTCGCCGCGCACGCTTTGTACCTTCGACAAGACTTCGTTCAGCGCGACGTCGGGGTTGGACCCGAGTTTCATCTGCACCGTCACGGTGCTTGAGGACGGCCGGCTCGCCGACGTGACGTAATCGATGTTTTCGGTCGAGGCGACGGCACGGGCGATCGGCGCGGAAATGAACCCCTGGATCAGGTCGGCGCTGGCGCCGGGATAGGCTGTGGTGATCGTGATGGCCGTTTCTTCGACCTCCGGATACTGCCGGATCGAGAGGCTGAAGATGCCCTGGAAACCCAGAAGCAGGATCATCAAGGCGAGCACGGTCGAAAGGACCGGACGGCGAATGAAGATGTCGGAGAAGCTCATTTCTGGGCTGCCTGCTGGTTTGCCGGCTTGGTCGGATCGATGGTGTTGTCGACGGCAACGGACATGCCGTTGGAAAGGCGGTTCTGGCCGGCGGTAACGACTTCGTCGCCGGGCGCGATGCCATCCAGGATCTCAACCAGGCCGGCATTACGGCGGCCTGGCTTGACGAACACCTGGGCAAGCACGAGCTGCGGCTTCTGTTCTTCCGCCGTCGGTTCGGCCGGCGCAGCAGCCGATTGTTCCTCGGGTTTTGCCGCGGGCGCTTCAGTCGCGGGCTTCGCACTATCCGTGGTCGGCTTTTCTTCCGCGTTGGCCGCGGCGGCAGGGGCGGCGCCATTGGCTGCGGCTGGCTTCGCTGGACGCACCACAAAGACGAAGTCACCGTAGAGGCTGGAGGTCAGCGCGGTCTGCGGCACCGTCAGCACGTTGTTTTCCTCGGGCAGTTCGACGCGCACCTGCACGAACTGGCCAGGGGTCAGCTTGCCTTCGGGGTTGGCGACCTCGGCCCTGACCGTCACCAGCCGGCTAGTCGGATCGATCTTCGGGTCGATACCGCGGATGGTGCCGGCGAACGGCAGCTCGCCGTCACCAATGCCCAGCCGCACCGTCTGGCCGATCTTCAGCAGCGGAAGCTGCTGTTCGGGAACCGAGAAATCGGCCCGCATCGTCTCCAGATCCTGCAGGGTCGCTACGGAAGTGCCGGGTGAGAGATACTGGCCGAGGTCGATCCTGGGGATACCGACGGTGCCGCCGAAGGGCGCTGTCAGCAGCTTCTGCTTGAGCACCGCCTGCAGCCTGTTGACCCGCGAAGCGGAAGCCAATGCGGCTGCCCGCGCCGTATCGAGCGTCGATTCCGAGCCGACATCGCGTTTCTGCAATTCAAGGGCGCGTGTCAACGCCGTCTGGTCGAGCGCTGCTTGCGCCTTCGTCGCATCGAGATCGGCGCGTTCGGCGGCATCGTCGAGCTGAAGGAGACTCGCGTTGGCTTCAACCTTCTGATTGGCGTGAAAAAGGATGTCCTTGACGATGCCGGCGGTTTCGACGGTCAGGTCGACGCCGCGGACCGCGCTGACAGTGCCGATCGCCTCGACGCCCGGCGTCCACTCGGTCGGCTTGACGATTGTCGTCGACACGGTCGCGGCCGGCGGTTTCATCGTGGCGAAGAATTGCTGCATTGCATTGTCGCGGAACAAATTGAAGCCGACGATGCCGCCGCAGACCAGCACGAGCAGAATGAAGGCAATGATAAAACGCTTGATCACGAACAGTCCCCTTGGCCATGGCCCGGCACAACAGTCGGATGACCCAAACACATATCTGTGACTGGTCCCGATATCAAATGACGGCGACCTTACTGTACCGTCTGGACGGTCTTGTCAATTCCGCGTAGGCTAATGTATGGGGGAACGATTGATGAAAGCCCGCAGAGCAAATTCGCGTGATAAAATTCTCGCCGCCGCCGCTGATGTGGCACGCGAGACAGGGCCCGGCAGCCTGTCGCTGGACGCCGTCGCCAGCCGGGCCGGGGTGTCGAAAGGCGGCTTGCTTTACAATTTCCCGACCAAGGCGAAACTGATGCAGGCGCTGGTTGAGGATTATCTGCGCGCTTTCGAGCAGGCGCTGGACGCCGCCCGCACTGCCGGCGTCAGCGGCGAGAGCCCGCTTGCGACCTACATCAAGCTTTCGGCCGAACATGCCGCGGAATCGAAACCGTCAGCTTCCTGGATATTTTCGGCGATCGCCGAGGACCCCGATTTCCTGACGCCGATAAAAGCGTTCAGGCGGCAGGTTTTCGAGCGGCTCAAGGGAGAGACGCCGGACCTCAAGGCGCTGTTGGTCTGCTACCTCGCCATCGAAGGGCTTCGCAGCATGAATCTCTTCGATTCGGACGTCCTCTCACAGGACGAACGTCGGTTGCTGGTATCGTCCTTGCTGGAGATCGCGGGGTAGATTGCCGCGCAGTGCCGCAGGATAAACCTATTGTGACAGGTCATATGGTTGAGCTTGGTCCGGCCAGGGTGAGGGAACTTTTGTCCGGCTGGCGATTTTGGATGTATGGTGAGAAGCCGAACGGCCAGAAAGGCATTCCCCGATGACAACAAAACGTTTTGCGATCCGCGCTCTCGTTTTCGCAATGGGGTGCAGCATGTCTGTCGCGGCCTTGGCTGGAGATCGCGATGATCGGCCTGACCGTGATCGCTACGTCCCCGCCGAAGGCAACATCATCGACATTCTGTTCGGCGGCCCGCGCTACTATGATCGGCAGTTGTTCACGACAGCCGCAGGAGCCTGCTCCTACCACAGGGTCGGACCCGACGCGAATGCCTTGAACAAGATCAACGATCACCATTGCGGGAAGTAGGCGGCAGGCTGCGCGCCCGCCAAGCTCAGTCGGGCGATGCAGCGGCGCAGAATGAAGACTGCAGCGATCCTTGGCGCCCCCCTCTGTCCTGCCGGCATCTCAAGGGTTTTGCACCATGGCGCATTCGGCCACTGGTCAAGTAGATACGCCCGGTTCGCCTTCCCACAGGATCAGGCTGGCCGCGCCGATCAGTCCTGCGCGGTCGCCAAGCTGCGCCGGCACGATCGGTACATCCCTGTAGGCCGGCATCGCCCGCTGCTCGACGGTCGCCCTGATGGTTGGAGCCAACAGGTCGAAGCCATTGGCGAGGCCGCCGCCCATGACGATCAGGTCCGGCGAATAGAGGTGAAGCAGGTTGGTGAAGCCGATGCCGAGCCACTTCGCCTCCGCCTCGATCAATTCGAGCGCGCTGATATCGCCGGCACGTGCGGCTTCGACGACCTGCCTGGCCGAAACGTCGCCGTCAGCCGAAAGGCGCCTAAGCAGGGAGCCGTCGCCCGGCGCGGTCAGCGCCGTGGCACGCCGCCCGAGCGCGGTACCGGAGGCGACCGCCTCGAAACAGCCGACGGCGCCGCAGAAGCAGCGGTCGCCCTCGCCGGTGATGGTCATGTGGCCGATCTCGGCGGCAAGCCCGCGCCGACCGTGATAGATGTGGCCGTCGGCGACGACCCCGCCGCCGATGCCGGTCGACACGGTGACGAACACCAGGGAGTCGCTGCCTCGGCCGGCGCCGAAGCGCCATTCGCCAAGGGCGGCCGCGTTAGCGTCGTTTTCCAGCCGCACCGGCAGGCCGAAATGCTTGCCAAGAATGTCGATCAACGGCACGTCGTGCCAGCCGGCCAGCGTCGGCGGCGCGATCACGATACCGGCCTTGGGATCGAGCGGTCCCGGCGCGCCGATGCCGATCCCGGCGACATCCGCCTGTGGGTGCTGTCTCAGAAGAGCCCCGGCCAGTGCGATGATCTGGCCGATCACCGCATCCGATCCCGCGATCGCCATCGTCGGCGCCGAGACCTGCGCGAGAACGCCGCCGTCGCTCTCGACCAGCGCGCCGCGCAGCTCCGTTCCGCCGAGATCGAAGGCGAGGGCCAGTCTTGTCATCAGACGGCGACCTTCAGCCCATGCAGCCAGCGAATGCGCTGCGCGAGGTCGGGGTCGCCGAACGCCAGCGATCCGAGCACCACCGTCTCGGCGCCAGAGGCGCGCAGGCGGGGCACCGTCTCGTGGCGGATGCCGCCGTCGGCAGCCAGGATGATGTCGGTTTCGCGACCGGCTTTTCTCATCAGCGCGCGCGCTTCGATCAAACGTGGGCAGGCCTGCTCGGAAAGGCTCTGGCCCTTGACGCCGATGGATGTGCCGAGAAGCGTCACAAACGCGACTTGTGACAGGAAAGGCGTGACCGCGGCCACCGGCGTTTCCAGCCTGAGCACCACGCCGGCCTCGGCGCCGAGCGCATGCGCCAGCCGCACGGCGCGCAGGCCGGCTTCGCCGTTTTCGGCGTGGACACTGACCAGGTCGGCACCGGCCTCGATGAACTGGCGCGTTTGCTCCTCGACGATCTCGGCTTCGACCATCAGGTGCACATGGATCGGTTTTGCCGTCAGCCCGGCGATCCGCGCTACCAGATCCGGGAAGAACAGGAAGCCGGGAGTGAAGCGGGCGTCCGCGACATCGATGTGGTGTAGGTCGACATGATGTTCTATGCGCTTCAGGTCGCGCTCCATATTGGCAAGGTCGGCCGACCACAGCGAAAACTCGCCGAGCAGCCGGTTGCGCGGCAGGGCGGCGATGGCAGCGGGGCCGGACAGGAATTTGGTCGTCATGACGGAACGAGGCTCCGGAAGTTCGAGTAGGTCTGAAGGAAGGTCGTGATCTCAGCCTGCAGCTCGGCGAAATGCCTGACGCTGTCGAGCGCCTTGGGATGGATTTCGGCAAAGGTCGCGCCGGGAACGGCTGCGGCGAGCATATGGGCGGCCGAGAGCGGATGTACCGCATCCATGGCATTGCCGATGACGAGCGTGGGGATGCCAAGGGCAGCGGCGTCACTCGCTGAAACTCCCGGGCCGTCGGCGGCAATGTCGGCGAGGACCTGCGCGAACGGCGCGGCGTCCGGCCGGTCAAGATACCCGAACAGCGAGGCAAGGTTGTCGGGCGCGTCGCGCTGCAGGCGCGCGGCGGTTTCCGATTGCGCGAAGATCGCCCTCGCCTTGTCGGGGCCGTGGTCCAGGATAAGCCTGGCAACCTCGGCGATCGGCCGCAGGTTCACCGGCGCGTCGTCGAAAATCCAGGCCGGCCGCACCAGGAGAAGACCCGCGACGCGGTCCGGATGACGGCAGGCCAGGCGCATGGCGATCGCCGCGCCCATGGAAATGCCGCCGGCGACGAAACGATCGAGGCCGGCCTGATCGGCGGCGGCAACAACATCGTCCGCGAACATCTCCAGGGAAAACGGCCGGCGGCTGCCCAGTCCGGACGCGCCGTGCCCGCGGCATTCCAGCGTGATGCGCCGCAAGCCCGGGCCGGAAGGGAAGGCCTGGGCGACCTGCGCGTCGCCACCGCCCAGCCCATGCTGAAAGATGACCGCAACGCCGTCGCCACTATCGGAAATCCGAAGCTTGGCGTCATCGCGAAGCAGCGTGGCCAGGCGCGCCATCACACCAGCCCTTTGAGGAAGCGGGCAACGCTGGGTGCCTCTTCGGCCGAGAGGCCATGCGTGACCAGCGGCCCATCAAAGCCCGATGCTTTCAGCCTGGCGACGAAATCCGCAAAGTCGACGACACCCCGGCCGGCCGTCGTGAAGCGGCCGTCAGCGAAACGGTCCTTGGCATGCGCCATGGCGACGTGGCCCGCAGTGCGTTCGACGGCGGCGGCGACGATGGCGCGTGCTTCGGCCGAGCTCGCCTGCTCGAACAGGTTGGCCGGATCGAGCACGATGCGCAGCCGTGTCGACCCCATCTCGGCGATGAGGCGCATCGCGTCCGACGCCGAGGTGACGATGTTGGCCTGTTCGGGCTCGATGCCGAGATCGACGCCGTGGCGCTCCGCGAGCTGCAACGCCTTTTCCATCTCGCTCGCCATGTCGTCCCATGCCGAGGGCTCGGTATTGTCGGGATGATATGCCCACTGATCGTCCGCGTTGCGCGTTCCCGTGCACAAGGTGACCAGCGGAACGGAAAGGTCTGCCGCGGTCTTGATGACCACGCCAAGCCGACGCAGGCCGTCGTCGCGCACAGCTTTGGCGGGATGGGCCATGTTGTAGGTTCCCGAGAGCGCTGCAAGGACGACACCGCAAGCATTCGATGCGGCCGCGATGGCATCAATGGCGGCTTTTTGCACCGCATCCGGCATCGACGGCAGCCCGGCGCAGGCAAGGTTGAACTGGGTGACGGCAAATCCCGCGTCGCGGACCGCTGCCAGCACGCCAGCCGGCTCGCTGCCAGGGAAGGTCTTGGCGAACACCCCGATCTGCATCAGACCGCTCCCGTTACGGAAGCGATCTCGACGCGATCACCGGTTTCGACCGAACGGGCGATCGCCACCATGGCGCGGATCGAGGCAAGTCCGTCCTCGACGTTGGCGCCGCGCATCGGCTTGCCGTCAAGGATTGTCTCGGCGAGGCCTTCGAGCTGGCGCCTGAAGAAATGCCCGTCGGCGCCGAGCGGCCTTCGCGACGTTGCATCCTTCTCGTGAAAGATATCGACCTCACTCGCCCGGAAATACCAGGGATTGAAGGTCTTCGCGATCACCGAGCCGTGTTCGCCATAGAGCTGAAAACCCTCGTGCCAGTCCATGCGGACAGCCACGGTGAGGTCGAGATGGCCAAGCGCGCCATTGGCGAACTCGGTTTCGACGAACCAGCAATGGGCGCCGAAACGTTTGTTGAGGCGGGCGCGCACGGCAACGATCTCGCCGCACAGGAAGCGCGCGGTGTCGACGAGGTGCGAGCCGTGCGCGAGCATGAAATACTGCCTGAGATCAGCCTTCGGATTGCCGCCCGGCTTGCGCGCCAGCTTGCTGGTGACCGGCAACGGCTGGACCGCGTCGGTGTTGGTGTAGCGGTGCGTGGAATCGCAATACCAGGCTTTTAGCGCCAGGATCTCGCCGATCTCATCGCGGACGAAATCGCGCGCCGCTTCCAGCGCCGGGTCGAAGCGCTTCATATGGCCGACCTGCAGCACCGTGCCGGAGCGCCGGACCGCATTGGCGAGCATCTCGCCTTCCTCGACCGAGACGCCGATTGGCTTTTCACACAGCACGTGCTTGCCGGCCTTGAGCGCCTTGATCGACATCGGCACGTGATAGGCGTCGGAGGTCGCCACGATCACCGCTTCCAGTTGCGGGTCGGCCAGCATCTCATCGTAATCGCCATAGACTTTTTCGGGTTCATAGGTCGCGGCCATGCGTGCCAGAAGATCGGGGGCGGCATCGCAGATCGCATAGAGATCGGCGTTGCCGGCCTTCACGCAGGATTCGAGATGCGCGAATTGCGCGATCGGCCCGCAGCCGAGCACGCCGACACGAAGGCGACGGTCTTGCTTCCGGATCATGGTCTCTTCCTCACGCGCCGTAGCCGCGCATCGTCTGGCGGTTGGTCTTGACCGCGGCGGCCGGATCGCCGGCGGCGGTCTCGGATTCCTCTTCCAGCACCAGCCAGCCGTTGAAACGAGGTGCGGCGCTGGCGATATCGATCACCGCTTGGGTGTCGCAGACGCCCTTGCCGAGCATAGCCCAGGTGCCGCTGTCGTCGACGTCTTTCAGATGCACGTAGCGGATGCGGTCGCGGTAGGTGGTAAGCGTATCGATCATGTCTTGATGGCCGCGCAAGATGTGTCCGGTGTCGGGCACCCAGCCGACGAGCGACGGATCGATCAGTGCGAAGATCCAGTCGTAGTCGGCACGGTCGAACAGCAGCGTGTTGTGGTGGGAGCTGGGATGGACAGCGATTTCGACGCCCGCCTTGCGTCCAAATTCGCCGGCCTTGTTGTAGAACTCGGCAGCAATAGGGAACTTGTCGTCGCGCGGGCCATCGGACACGACGGTGGCCGAGCCCATCGAGACCAGCGCGCCTGGAAAGACAGCGGCAAAATCGATCCAGCGTTTCGCTGTCTCGAGGTCGGCGCCGATGCTCTCCTTCAGCGTAAAGCCGCTCTTCGAGCCGAAGGCGAAAGAAACAAGGGTGAGGCCGGCCGATCTCAGCGCCGTGGCGAATTCCGCCGGCCTATCGGCATAGCGGCCGATCATCGTGTCGGTGATCTCGATGCCGGCATAGCCGCCATCGGCGATCACCTTAAGCAGATCGTCGGGACCACCGGTAAAACGCTCTCCGAGCATTTCCCAGGTGAAGGTCTGGCAACCGACTTTCAGGTCTTTCATGCTTTCATTCCTTGATGCCGCACTGCGTCAGCCCTTTGTTGATGTGGCGCTGGATGAACAGCACGAGCACGATTCAGCGGCGCTATGAAGACGCCCGAGGCCGCGGCGATATCGCCTGCCAGCAGAGAAGGTCCAATCCATCGATTTCGACGCGCGGCCTTCCCCATCGGTTCTCCGTGGGAGGGACATCCTATTTGACCGAGCCCGCGGTCATGCCGGCGAGGAAGAACCTCTGGGCAACGAGGTAGATGAGCAAGAGCGGTAGCGAGCCCAGCACGCTCATCGCCATCATCTGGTTCCATTCGAAGGCGTGCTGTCCCATCAAAAGTTGGATGCCGATCGGGACGGTGCGCATGGACGTTGACTTCGTCAGCGTCAGCGCAAAGAGAAATTCGTTCCAGCACAACAGGAAGGTGTAGACCGACGTCGCCACGATACCAGGCAGTGAAATCGGGACGATCACCCGCCAGAGTGCGGTCCAGCTGGTGCCGCCGTCGACAGCCACCGCTTCATCGAGATCGCGGGGCAAGGTGTTCAGATATCCCGTCATCAGCAGGATCGCGTAGGGCAGCGTAAACACCAGGTAAGTCAGGATCAGTGCGACGTAGGTGTCGAAGATGCCATACGAGACGACAAGCCCGAAGAAGGGGATCAAAAGCGTGATCGGCGGAATCGTCTGCGTGCTGATGATGAGTGTGTTGAGGCTGCCCTTTCCGCGGAAATTGAAACGGCTGAACCCATAAGCCGCCAGCAAGGCAATCAGGACCGTCAGCACGGTCACCGCTCCGGCCACGAAGTAGCTGTTGAAGAAGAAGCGCAGCTTTACCGGGTCGCCAAGGATGGCCGCATACGCTTCCAGCGTGAAGGCCTTCGGCAGGACGGTTGGTGGCAGGGCAAAGATTTCGGTATTCGACTTGAACGAGCTGCTCAGCATCCAGTAGATCGGGAAGGCCGCGAAAAAGAGCCCTGCGGCAAGCGCGACATGGAGCGCGACGGTGATCAGTCTGTCTTTCGGTGTGTGCCTTTTCCTCATGGTGACTACCGAGCCTTTTGATAGCGGATGTAGAACAGCGTCAGGCCGAGAGAGATCAGCAGGATGACCACGGCGCTCGCCGACGCCTGCGACAGGTTGTAGCTCGAAAACGCCAGCTTGTACGTGTAGGTGCTGAGGACCTCGGTCGAGTAGATCGGACCGCCGCCCGTCGTTATCCAGATCAATGGAAAGACCTGCATGGTCCAGATGAAGTCGAGCAGCGAGATGCTGATGATGATCGGCATCAGCTGCGGGATGGTGATGAAGATCAGCTTCTGGTAGGCCTTCGCCCCGTCGATATCGGCGGCCTCGTAGAAATCCTTGGGAATGCCCTGCAAGCCTGCGAGCAAGCTGACCATGAAAAGCGGGTAGCCCGCCCAGATATTGGCGAAGGTGACGGCGTGCAGCGCGGTCGCCGTCGAGGAAAACCACTCGACCTTGGAACCGATGATGCCCATCTGCATGAGAACGCTGTTCACGACACCGTTCGGCTCGAGCAGGAGGCGCCAGATCACGGCGATAATCACCGCGGTGAACAGCCAAGGCAATATGTAGAGCACGCGCAGAATGTTGCGCAGCGTCGGATTGATGCGGTCGCTGTTCAGCATGAGTGCGAAGACCATGCCGATGGTCATATGGAAGATGACACTCATGCAGGTGAAGTAGAGCGTGTGCCACAGCGAGGCCCAGAACACCGGATCGGCAAAGATCGCGTGGTAGTGTTTCAGTCCGGCAAAGGATGGGTCGCGACGCAGCACCGCGCTGTTCTGGAACGAATAGCCAATCACCGTCACCATCGGCAGTAGCATCAGAAGGCCGATGATGAGGAGCGAGGGTGACAGATAGAGATAGGGTGCGACCGCTCGTTTCAGTCGATGGTGGGAGCGCTTCTGCCGAGTCATGTGCCACCCTTGGGATGTGCCTTCAAGAGGAAGGTGCGCTTCGGAAAGAGGTCCATCTCAAATTGCCGATCCGTTGTTGACGGGTGGCCTGCCCTAAGTCAGGCTACCCGGTGGAAGATAGCAACGGGGAACAGGTCGCTCAGAATTTCGCCATCCAGCCCTTTTGAGCGTTGGCTGCGGCTTCTTCCGGAGACTGCTCGCCGGCGAGCATCTTCTGGGCTTCCACGTCGAACTGGGTCATCAGGTCTTCAGCCACCGGCAGACCCGTGAACTCGTTGGCGAGATAGCCGGTCTTGAAGATTTCGAAAGCCTTGGCGAAAGCCTTGTCCGAGGTCACGAAATCGGGCTTGGCATTGACGTTGCCCGGGAAGGCGTTTGCAAGCGTCACGAGCTTGGCGTTCACCTTTTCACTCATCAGATATTGGACGAGCTTCCAGGCTTCCTCCTGATGTTTTGAGGCCGCAGAGATGCCGATGCCCCAGGAGGCGTAGGGAAGGCCGCGCTTGCCGTTGTAATTCTCCACGACCGGGACGGGGATGAGGTCGAAGTTCAGCTTGGGATTGCGTTTGCGAATGAGGTTCACATGCGCGAGCGAGTCGATCATCATTCCGACCCGATCGTTCACGAATTCCTCGACCTTTTCCTGCTCGGTCTTGGTGGCAATGCCGGGCGAAATGACGCCGGCGTCGTTCAGCGATTTGACGAAGGTGAGCATATCGACGACCGGCTTGCCCTCGAGAGCCGGCTTGCCGTCAGCCATCATCGATTGACCCGAGGCCCAGACCCACGACATCAGGTCGTTCTGGACACCGGACGGCGTTTGCAGCGACAAGGGCAGCACCCAGCCATACTGGTTCTTGTCGGCATGGGTCATCTTCTTGGCGGCTTCGAGAAACTCCGCGCGGGTCGACGGCAGCTTGGTCACGCCTGCTTGGGCGGCGAGATCCATGTTCACGAAGACCGGATAGACGAACGAAGCCACGGGAAACATCACCGCCTTGCCGTCCACCTTGATGATATCCGCGACCTGGGTCTGGTCGAACTCGCTCGCATCCATCATCGGGTTCATGTCGGCCAGCGCATTCTGCGCGTTCAGATTGTTCACCCAGGCGCCGTCGAGACCGACGACGTCGCTAAGCGTTCCAGTTGCAGCACCAACCGAGATCTGGTCTCGCGTGGTCGCATAGGGGCCGCTGACCAGCGTCACCTTGATTCCGGGGTTTGCAGCCTCGAAGTCATTCATGATTGCCCTGAGCGAGCCGGCCGGCAATTCGGGCTCCCACCATTGGGTGAATTCCAGCGTCGTGTCCGCCATGGCGCCGGTTGCGCCAAGCAACCATGCGGCCGCGGCTATTTTCAGCATCGCGGGTTGTATCCGAAACATCATTTTCTCCTCCTTCTTTAAGATCGACCGCACAATGCGGACGATCGTCTGCTCTACTCAGAAGCCTTCTTGCGTTTCGCAGGCGCCTCGCTCTCGCCTGCGGTCTGCCGCAGATCTTCAGATCGCCAGATGCGTCTCGGGATCGAAGAAATGGAACTTGGCATCATCCAGGGCCAACCGGATTTCCGAGCCGGAGTGGACGGCGCTGATCGGCTCGAATCTCGCCACCGCGTTCGATGCCAGGCCAAAATCGTCCACCGCGTCCGGATCGCCGGAGTCCACCCGGACCGCGTCGATGTCCAGATGGACAATATGTTCGGATCCGAGTTCTTCGATCGAGGTCACCTTGGCCGGTATCGTCTGATACTTGCGACCGGATTCGAGGCTGCTGTCATAAAGATCCTCCGGTCGTATGCCGAACACGACCTTGCGCCCCGCAAACGACCTCAAGCCCGGCCTGCGCTCGAAGGCTGCCTCCTGCAGCCGGATGGCGAAGGTGCCGGACATCAGTTCGTCGCCCGTCAGGGTCGCCTCGAAAAGGTTCATCGAAGGAGAGCCGATGAAGCCGGCAACGAAGGCGTTCACCGGCGATTCATAGAGCCTCTTGGGTGTATCGACCTGCTGCAGCACGCCGCCTTTCAACACCGCGACCCTGTCCCCCATCGTCATCGCTTCGATTTGATCGTGGGTCACGTATATGGTCGTTACGCCGAGCTGCTTTTGCAGACTGGTGATTTCGGCGCGCATTTGCACGCGCAGTTTCGCGTCCAGATTGGAAAGGGGTTCGTCCATGAGAAAGGCGGCCGGCTCGCGCACCATGGCGCGGCCCATGGCAACCCGTTGACGCTGTCCGCCTGAAAGGTTCGCGGGTTTGCTGTCCAGCAAAGACGTCAGCTGAAGGGTTTTGGCGATCTCGTCGACGCGCTTCTTGCGCTCGGCCTTCGGCTTGCCTGCCAGCCGAATCGAAAAGGCGATGTTTTCGAACACCGTCATATGCGGGTAGAGCGCGTAGCTTTGGAAGACCATCGCGATGTCGCGGTCCTTGGGCGGCATGTCGACGACGTCGACTCCGCCGATCCGAAGGCTGCCGCTGGTGATGTCCTCCAATCCCGCGATCATTCGCAACGCGGTGGATTTGCCGCAGCCGGACGGCCCGACGAGAATCAAGAACTCGCCGTCCTCGACCGATAGGTTCAATTGGTCGATTGCGCGAAAATTGTTACCGTAGGTTTTGCAGATATTCTCAAGAATGACTTCTGCCATATTCCTCCCTCCGCAAGTATAAGCCGCTGATTTTTTATAACCATCCTCGGATCATGTTCACCTGCGAAATATTTCATCGTATAGTTTCTAGCTATGTTCTAGTATTGACATGCGTTTTTTTCAGTTCGACTGCTGACGGCGCGTTCGTCGATGCCAGGAGTTCCGTAACCTGGTCGTCGGTCGGAAGCGCCTCGCGCCCGCCACGGCCCGTTATCGAAAGGGCTGCCGCCGCGGCCGCGAATGCCACCCGGCCTGCGGTGCCGGCTCCGCGCGTCAACGCATGGGCATAGGCGCCATGAAAGCAGTCACCCGCACCGGTCGAGTCGACGACCACAATCCTGTGCGGGGGCAGGTGCCAGAGACCTGTCTCTTCACGCCCGCGATAGTACACACCCCTGCCACCGTCGGTCAGAACCACTGCGGACCGCGAAGGCAACCACAATGCATCGAGCATCTCGGCGGGCGATCGGCACCCCGTGGCAGTCCGCGCAAAGCCGAGTGGAAGAATGAGATGGTCGCAGAGCGCGATCAGCCGCTCCGTGGCTGGGCCGCTGCTCCATTCGATATCGCCGAGGATCGCAAGGCCGAGATCGCGAGCCCGAGCCACGACATCCAGGGACCGGATCGCGTAGCTATCGACGATCAGGACGGTCGCGCGGCTGAGGATATCGTCCGGAAAATCCGGAGCGGTGCCCAGCATCGCATCGTCGTCATACGCGATGAACCGTTCCCCGTCCGAGCCGACGGTGATCCGCGAGCGCACCGGGCGCGCGTCGGGGTGGCGCGGCGCGAATGCGGTTTCAACACCGCTCGCAACGAGATCGCGCAGCACGGCGTCGTCCGCGGCACTGCCCAGCCATCCGGCGAACCCGGCGGTTCCGCCGAGTCGCACGACGGCGGCCAGCGCCGTCGCAACATTTCCCCCGAAAGCGCGGGCACTTTGCAGAACCTTCCCCTTGCCCGCCGACAACGGCTGATCGACGTAGACGATGTCGTCAATCGCAATAGCGCCGAAGCCGAGGATCGCGGGGACGGTGGGCATCGTTCAGGCACCCGCCTTCGCCAGGGCGTCTTGCGCCGAAAGGCCGTCATGGATGACGCCCCGAAAGGCAAGCGCTGCCTTCTCCGGATCGCCATGCCCCCAAAGATTGCGGCCTACCACGGCGCCGCGTGCGCCGGCACGGATGGCGTCCGCCGTCTGCTGAAGCGCGCCGAGCAGCGTATCGGTCTTTGGACCGCCCGCGATCACAACCGGCACCGGGCAGGTCCGGACGGTCTCTCGGAACGACTCGAAATCGCCCGTGTAGCCGATCTTGATCACGTCGACGCCGGACTCGTAGCCGATGCGCGCCGCATAGGCGATCTCGTCGGGGGTGAAGACGATTTTTGCTCCGTCGGTGAAATCGCGAGGGTAGATATGCGCCACCACAGGCATGCCGTAGCGGGCCGCTGCATTTACCGAATCGGTCAGCCAGCGTATGTATTTGCCCTCGGTCGCGCCGCGTACCGGAATGGCCACGGCCAACGCATCGGCCCCCGCGCGCACCGCATCCTCGGGCGTTGCGATCAACTCGCTGATGCGATCGTCCGGAGTGAAGCAGCCCGCCTGAATCACCAGGGAAGCTTTGCCCGCATATTGCGGCCACAGATGGCGCGCGGTGCCAGGCTGGATGCTGACGTAGTCGGGTTTGCCCACCATGACGCGTGCGAGCGCACCCGGCAGGTCGGCAAGGCCGCCTTTGCGCACGTCGCCATAGCCGACGAAGTGGTCGACCGCGCCGCCAAAAAGTTTCCCCGATGGATGCGAGAAGAGGCGCGCAAGACGCACCTTGGTTCCTAGGCTCATGAGTGCAAAATTCCCCAATCGTTTGATTTCAAAATCCTGGACCCAGTGTTTCCGAAAGAAACAAGAAATACAATCTTTCGAAAGCTTTCGAATTTGCATATTTTTGGTAAGCTGAGCCGAGGCCAGAGCGGTTGCTTGGCGCAGGGAAGGGCAGGGCAATGTTGTCGGAGCAGAGACGCCAATCGATCCTGGGTGAGGTGCAGCGCAGCGGACAGGTGCGCACGAAGGACCTGTCAGACGGGTTTGGCGTGTCGGAGGTCACGGTGCGTTCCGACCTCGAGATACTTGACCGCAAGGGACTACTGACCAAAACCCGTGGAGGGGCGGTGACCCGGACCACCGATTCGACTACGGCCGCGTTCGCCCGGCGGATGCAAACGAACCTCGACGCAAAGAAGCGCATCGCCCGGGCGGCGCTAGACCTGTTCGAGGACAACCAATCGGTCATCTTCGACGGCGGCTCGACATTGATGCAGGTTGCCATGCAGTTACCGCCGCTCAGCAATGTCGTGGTCGCGGCCACGGCCATGAATATCGTGCAGCATCTTATGCATCGTCCCGGGCTCGACGTTCATATGATCGGCGGCCGGGTCTATCCCGACACGGTGAGCACGCTGATCACCGATGCCGATACGGCTCTCGGCGGCTTGGTAGCGCATCAGGTCTTTGTTGGAGCGCATGCGATAGACTCGTCACTGGATGTGGTCGACGTGAACGAAGACATGGCGCGAACGAAGCGAAACCTCGTTCGCATGGCCCGGCGCGTTGTCCTCCTCGCCGATTCGAGCAAATGGGGCGTCAGCGGGACCTCCAAGGCATTTTCGCTGTCGGCCGTCGATGTGGTGATCACCGACGATGGCCTGCCCGGTCCAATACGCAGCCAGCTTGAGATGACCGGGGCCAAGGTGATCTATGCCTGAACCCAACTCTGTCCCTGACCGCGACGGAAAGATCCAATGCGCGCATGACCCACGGGATTCGCATCGGCTGTTGGCCGTCAGTCATGTTCTCCTCCTCAAGGCTGGCGCCTCCAATGTTGCGCCATCATTTTCGCATGTTCTATAATAATTTTACGCGCGTCAACATTTAAAATGCTGTAAAGCGGCTTTCGAATGTGATCCGTTGCTGGTGCAATAATTCAACCAGAGCGTTGCGACGTCGGGAGGTAGAGTGGAAAATGCCAGGAAAATCAGGAGCTAAGCTCGGCATCGGCGTTGTCGGGTGCGGCAATATCTCGATGACCTATTTGCGCAATGCGGCCCTGTTCGGCGAGGGCGAGCTACGCGCCTGCGCCGACATATCGCCCGATTTGGCGGCCCTGCGCGCCAGCGAATACGGCATCCGGGCGGTCAGCGTCGATGCGCTTCTGGCCGACCCGGAGATCGACCTCGTCCTCAACCTGACCATCCCGGTGGCGCATTTCGACGTTTCGCTTTCAGCGCTTACGGCGGGCAAGCACGTCTTCACCGAAAAGCCGCTGGCGACCTCGGCCAAGGACGGCAGGCGGCTTGTCGCCGAGGCGGCGGAGCGCGGGCTGCTGCTGGGCTCGGCCCCGGACACCTTCCTTGGCGCCGCCGGACGGCGGGCACGCCGCCTCATGGACGAGGGTGCGATCGGCCGGCCGGTGACCGGCACCGCTTTCATGATGGGGCGCGGCATGGAGCACTGGCATCCCAATCCGCAATTCTATTATCAGCCCGGCGGCGGACCGGTCTTCGACATGGGTCCCTACTACCTGACGATGCTGGTCAATTTGCTCGGGCCGGTGGCCCGCGTGATGGCGATGGCGACGCGGGGCCAGGAGGAGCGGCTGATCACCGCCAAAGGCCCCTACCGGAACACCAGCTTCAAGGTCGGCACACCGACCAACATCTTGTCGCTGCTGGAGTTCCGCTCAGGCGCCACCGTCACCTTCGGCGCCTCGTGGGATGTCTTCAGGCACTCCAACCACCCGATCGAGCTGCATGGGACGGAAGGCTCGCTCAGGCTGCCCGATCCGGATACGTTCGGCGGCACCGTCTCGCTGTCGGAACGAGGGGCCGACTGGGCCGACTTCCACAGTGAGAGCGAATTCTATGGCGCGCGCAATTGGCCCTTCGCCGCGCCCGACCGCGCGAATTACCGCATGCTCGGCGTTGCCGATCTTTCGCGCGCGCTGACAACAGGAAGAAAGCCGCGGGCGTCCGGCGACCTTGCGCTTCATGTGCTGGAAATCATGGAGGCGATCCTCGCTTCGGGTGAGAGCCGCGAGTCCGTTGCCGTCAACGCAACGGTCGATCAGCCGCCGCGCTTCCAGGACGCCGAAGCGGCGAGCCTGCTCGCCTGATATCGGAGGGCTTACGATGACGACATTGCTTTCACCCTTGCTCGATCCGGAGGCCCGGCATGTGCTCGACCTTGACCGGCAGGCGGCCGCCCCGCCATTCGAAGCCGGCACGCCTGAAGAGGCGCGCCGCGCCTATGAGGAGGGCGTTCCGGCACTCCAGGGCGAGCGCGAGCCGGTCGGCTCATTGACCGAGCGCACCATCACCGGACCCGGCGGCCCGTTGACGCTCAGAATCTATCGCGGACAGGGCGCGGTCGGAGCCGCTGCCCCGGCGCTGCTCTATCTGCATGGCGGCGGCTGGGTGATCGGCAATCTCGAGTCGCATGACGAGATCTGCCGCTGGCTTGCGAATATGGCGGCCTGCGTCGTCGTCTCTCCCGACTACCGGCTGGCGCCGGAACACAAATTTCCGGCGGCCATCGAAGATTGCCGCGCCGTACTTTCCTTCATGCAGGACGGCGCGGGCGATCTCGGCATTGACGCCGAACGGATCGCTGTCGCCGGCGACAGCGCCGGCGGCAATCTCGCTACCGTCCTTTGCCTGCTTGCGCGCGGCGACAAGAAGCCGCCGGGGGCGCAGCTGCTGTTCTATCCGAACACGGACGCCTCGCAGGCGGCGGACAGCTATCGCCGCTTTGCCGACGGTTATGGCCTGACTTTGGCGACCATGGCCTGGTTCCGCGACCACTATATCAACCATGCTGGCGATATTGATGACTGGCGCGTGTCGCCGCTCAAGGCCGCAAGCCTTGCCGGCGCAGCGCCGGCTTTTGTCGCTATCGCCGGCCATGATATCCTTGCCGACGAAGCCGAGGCCTATGCGAAGCGTCTGGAAGATGACGAGGTGCCGGTCGTCCTGCGGCGCTGGCCCGGCCAGATCCACGGCTTCGTTTCGATGGGCCGCCATGGTCCGGCGGCGCGGCAAGCGGTCGGCGCCGCAGTTGCCGCATGGCGCGGCTTCGATCCTGTGTTTGGAAACGCTCAGGCCGACTGACGCATGACCAGCGTCGCGTCGAGACTGACCTTGCGTGCAACTGTCGCGTCGTCCTCATCCAGCAAGGCCAGCAGCGTCTCGACGCTGCGTCCGGCCATCGAAGCGAAGTCCTGCGCCATGGTGGTGAGGGCAGGGCAGGTGTAGCGGCTCAGCGGATGGTCGTCATGGGCTGCGACCCGCAGGTCGCAATCGCCCTTGCGGCCGACCTTGCGGCCTTGCGAGTAGGCGGCTGCCATCACGCCGAAGGCGAGACGGTCGTTGGCGCACAGAATGGTCTTGCCCGGCAGACCGCCACGCGCGAGCATCGCTTCCATCTGCTGGTAGCCGATCCGTTCGAAATCCCAAGTGTAGTCATAAGGGGTGCCGATGAGCACCGGCTCATGCCCGAGCCGCTGCATGGCGCCGACATAGCTGTTCAGGCGCTCGCGCGAATTGTGGTTGACGTGCGGGATGTCGAAATAGACCGGGGGGTCACCGGAGCGGCAGAGATAATCGACGATGGTCGAGACGCTCTGGCTGTTGTTGTTGCCGACGAACGGCGTGTCGCCCTCGAGATAAGTGTCGAAATAGACGATCGGTATGGTCTGTGTCAGCTTCTCCAGCGTGCGCTCGTCGGAGCGTAGGCCGAGCGGCGCGATCAGCGCGCCGGAAACTTTTAGCGAAAGAATGGTTCGCGTCGCTTCCACTTCGAGCTCGCGCGAGCCGTGCGAGCAGATCACGATCGGCCAGTAGCCTTCGTCGCGCAGCCTGAGTTCGATGCGGCTGACCATTTCCGAATAGAAGGGATCGGCGAGCGTCGGCACGACAATGCCGATGCTGCGGGTCCGCTTGCGGTTGAGGTTGCGTGCAAACAGATTGGGCTGGTAGTCGGACGAGCGCAGCGCCACTTCGATCCGCTGACGTGTCGCCGGCTTGACGCTGGTGGGATCGTCGAAATATTTCGACAGTGTCGGCCTGGAGACGCCGCAAGAGCGAGCAAAATCCTCCATCGTCTTGTGCGTCATCGACATAAAGCCCTCGAATGCAAGGCGAAACTTCACAATAAAATTATACAGTTTCCATGCGTAAATTTATTAATTGACGCGAAAAAGCACAAGCCGTATTCACTTGCAATAGGCGAATTTGCGTGCAGTAGGCGAATTTGAGGGATTCCGCGAGATGAAGAAGCTGGTCGGTGCCGGCGAGATTCTGGTCGAGATCATGGCCGAGCGGATCGGCCAGAGCTTTTTTGAGCCTGGTCCGCTGCTTGGACCCTACCCGTCGGGCGCGCCCGCGATCTTCATCGGCCAGGCGGCGGCGCTCGGCCAGCCGGCCGGCCTCATCGGCGCCGTCGGCAACGACGACTTCGGCAGGCTGAACATCGATCGGCTGCGGGCACTTGGCGCCGACGTGTCGGCGATCGCGGTTCACACGGGTCATGCGACGGGCACGGCCTTCGTCACCTACCGGGCCGACGCCAGCCGGCATTTCGTCTTCAACATCCGCAACAGCGCCGCCGGCCTGATCGAGACAAACGCGGCGGCGACAAAGCTGCTCGCCGGTGCCGATCATGTCCATGTCATGGGCTCGTCGCTGTTTTCCGACCGCGCCATCGCGGTGGCGCTATCGGCGATCGAGACCGTCAAGGCCAAAGGCGGAACCGTGTCCTTCGATCCGAACATCCGCCGCGAGATCATGCAGGCATCCGGCATGCGCGCAGCACTCGACCACGTGGTGGCGCGAGCCGACATCTTCCTGCCGAGCGGCGAGGAGCTCTTCCTGTTTTCGTCCGCCAGGGACGAGGAGCGTGCAGTCGACGAACTGCTGGCCCGTGGCCTGTCCTGCATCGTCCTGAAGAAAGGCGCCGCCGGCGCCGTTTATCATGATCATCACGGTGCGGTCGCCTCGTCCGGCTTTGCCGTCGACGAGGTCGATCCGACCGGTGCGGGCGACTGCTTCGGTGCTGCTTTCGTCTCGTTCTGGCTGCGCGGGGCGGCTCCTGCCGAAGCCCTGCGGATCGCCAATGCCTGCGGTGCGCTTGCCGTCACCCGCAAGGGGCCGATGGAGGGCATTTTCCCGCTTGAAGCGGTCGAGGCATTCATCGCCACGGGGAACACGCAGTGAGTGACGCGACGCGAAGGTTTGCGAACATTGCGGCGAGGCGCGCCGCAGGCGAGAAAAGCGGCATCGCCTCGGTCTGCTCGGCGCATCCGCTGGTCATCGAGGCTGCCCTGCGCCATGGCGCGGCGCGGCGCGCGGATGTGCTGATCGAGGCCACCTGCAACCAGGTCAACCACGACGGCGGCTACACCGGGATGACACCTGCGGGGTTCCGCAGCTTCGTCGAGGCGCAAGCGCACAAAGTCGGCTTCCCCGTCGATCGCCTGATCCTCGGCGGCGATCATCTCGGGCCGAATCCCTGGAAGCACATGGCTGCCGCCGCCGCGATGAAGAAGGCTGCGGCGATGATCGATGCCTATGCGAGCGCCGGCTTCACCAAAATGCATCTGGATACGAGCATGGCCTGCGCCGACGATCCAGCCGTGCTTGCCGATGAAACGATCGCCGCGCGTGCGGCCGAACTTGCTGAAATCGCCGAGGCGGCGGTCGAGCGGGCAGGCGGCGAAAAACCGGTCTATGTCATCGGCACCGAAGTTCCGGTCCCGGGCGGGGCGCTGGAGGCGCTCGACCACCTGCATGTGACGGCGCCCGGCGATGCCTTGCGCACCGTAGAAATCCACGCGCGAGCGTTTTCCCGCGCCGGCCTGGAAGCCGCATTTGACCGTGCGGTCGGTGTCGTCGTCCAGCCCGGCGTCGAGTTCGGCAACACCGAGATCGTGCCCTATGCACCGGCCAAGGCGACTGAACTGGTGGCTGTGCTCGACCGTATGCCGCAATTGGTTTTTGAGGCGCATTCGACCGACTACCAGCCGGCCGAAGCGCTCAATGCTCTCGTTTGCGACGGTTTTGCCATCCTCAAGGTCGGCCCCTGGCTGACCTTCGCGCTTCGCGAAGCGCTGTATGGGCTCAGCCATATCGCCGATATCCTCGCGCCGGACTTTTCGTGCGAAAGCCTGCCTGCCGCGATGGAACGCATCATGCTGGCGTCGCCGGACAATTGGCAGCAATACTATCCGGGCACGCCGGACGAGCAGCGCATGCAGCGGCATTTCTCGTTCAGCGACCGCATCCGCTATTATTGGCCGACGCCGGAGGCGCAGCGCGCAACACGGACGCTGCTGGACGTATTGGGCGAGAAGGATATACCCCGGCCGCTGATCAGCCAGTATCTGGGGCAACTCGGCGCCGAGATTGCCGCACGCCGGGTCAAGCCCCTCGCTCACGAGATTCTGATCGGCAGCATCACCCGTGTCCTCGATATCTACGCGGACGCGACGGGTCATTAGGGATAGCGCTGCCGGAAAGTCGGCATCCGCCTAAATCCGCCTCATAATACGTCCGATGTCGACGCTGTTTCGAAAAGGTGGTCGCCGCAATTTACAGCTAACATGTTAGTGTGCTAGTACTGCTTGCACATCGACATCTGGAGAAAATAGTGGTCTCGCGCTTTGGTCTTTCGGTTGCTCTCGCCACGCCTTTCGATGCGTCCGGGCAAATCGCCATCCTTCCCATGGTCACGCAGGCCCGGGCTTGCTTTGGCGCCGGCTGCAGCAGCGCCACGCTGTTCGGCACCACCGGGGAAGGCGCTTCCGTGGGCACGGCAGAGCGGCGGATTGTTACCGAGGCCATGCTGGCCGCCGGCATTCCGGCGCATCGGCTCGTTGCCGGCGTGCTGGTCGATGCAGCCGAAGACGCCGCCGAACAGGCGCGGCATGCCTTGCAGTCCGGCGTCCGCAACATCCTGCTGGCTCCGCCGAGCTACTTCAAGAACGTCGGCGAGGACGGGCTGTTCGGATGGTTTTCTGCCGTCTTCGCTGCGCTCGGGCCGCTGGCTCGCGGCATCCTCCTCTACAACATCCCCTCTGTCACCATGGTGCCGCTCCCGCTTGCCCTGATCGGTCGGCTGTGTGCGGCCTTCCCCGGCGTGATCGCCGGTGTCAAGGATTCGGGTGGCGACTGGAGTTACAGCGAGGCGCTGCTAAGAGCCCATGGCGACATGGTGATCCTGATCGGCGACGAGCGGCACCTGGCCAGAAGCGTGCGTCAGGGCGGGCAGGGCGCCATTTCCGGCATGGCCAATTTCGTAACCGGCGAAATCCGCGCCATGGCCGAGGATGGGCGCGACGATGCCCGTGTCGAGAGCTTCGTGCTCGAATTGCTCAGATATTCGGTCATCCCGGCGGTGAAGGTCATGGTGGCGCGCAAAACCGGCGACGAGCGCTGGCTGGCGGTCCGTCCGCCGCTGGAGCCGATCGGTTCGCAGGGGCGGCAACAGCTTGCTGCCGCCTATGACAGGCTGTTTGCGACAGAGCCGGCCTGACCGGCAAAGGGAAGCGCGCTGAAATGGACGACAGCAGCGAACCGGCAACCCTCAGGGAAAGAGCTTATGCCAGCTTCACGCGGCATTTGCTGGCCCGCGATCTCAGGCCGGGACAGTTCGTGTCGCAGCGCGAACTGGTTGCCTTTACCGGGCTGCCGCTTGGCGCCATCCGCGAGATCGTGCCGCGTCTCGAGGCCGAAGGGCTTCTGACGACCATCCCGCAGCGCGGCATGCAGATCGCCCATATCGACATCAACCTGATCCGCGAGGCCTTCCAGTTTCGCCTGTTCATGGAGCGTGAGGCGGTGGCGCTGTTCACCGTCAACGCCTCCGACGCCGTGCTTGCCCGCCTGCGGCGCGAACATGAGGACATGCTGGCTCAAGCCTTGTCGCAGCCGCCCACGCCGGAAATGGAAGCCAAGGCCCAGAACATCGATTGGGCCATGCACGACACCTTCATCGATGCGCTGGGCAACGAGATCATCGCCAAGGCGTATCTGGTCAATTCGGTAAAGATCAGGCTGATCCACCAGGAGCGTTTCCGCATCGATGGGCGCGTCGTGCCGGTGATGCAGGAGCACCTGACGGTGATCGAAGCGCTCGAGAGCCGCGATCCGCAAAAGGCGGTCGAGGCGATCAGCCGGCATATCGACAATGCGCGCCGGTTGGCGCTCCAGATCTGAGGACATATGGTTCGCGGCTGCCGCGACACTATCCACAACGACAGCAACCCAAGGGAGGAAGAAATGTCGTCCAATCCGTTCAAGCCAACGAGAAGGCAAGTCCTTGCAGGAACCACGGCGCTCGCCGCCGCGGGCCTGGCCGGCCTTCGCCCGAGCTTTTCCGCCAGCGTCGACTGGAAGCGCTTTTCCGGCACCACGCTCGACGTCAATCTGGTGAAAAGCCCGCGCAGCGACACCATCCTGAAATACATCGCCGAATTCGAGGAACTGACAGGTATCAAGGTCAATGCCGAAGCGACGCCGGAACAGCAGCAGCGACAGAAGACGGTGATCGAGCTCAGCTCCGGCAGGCCGAGCTTCGATGTCGTGCATCTGAGCTATCACGTGCAGAAGCGCCAGTTCGAGAAGGGTGGCTGGCTGGCCGACATCGCCGGCTATCTCGCCGATCCGACACTGACCGATCCCGGCCTGGTCGAAAGCGATTTCGCCGAGGCCGGCATGCTTTTCGCCAAGGACAACCAGGGCGTGCTGCGTTCGCTGCCCTTCTCGGTGGACTACTGGATCGTCTACTGGAACAAGGAGCTGTTCGAGGCCAAGGGCCTCAAATACCCTGAATCGTTCGACCAACTGGTGGCCGCCGCCGAAGCGCTGACCGATCCATCGACCAACACGTTCGGTTTCGTCGCCCGCGGCCTCAAGAATGCCAACACGCCGGTGTGGACGTCGCTGATGCTCGGCTACGACATGACGCCGCTCGACGACAAGGGAAAGCTGCGCACCGAAACGCCCGAGGCGATCGAGGCCGCTGCCCTCTACCAGAGGCTGATGACCAAGTCCGCCCCTCCGGGCGTCACCGGCTTCAATTGGGCGGAAGCGCAGTCCGCCTTCCTGCAAGGCAAGATCGGCATGTGGTTCGATGGCGTCGGTTTTGCCCCGCCGATGGAAAATCCCGAAAAGTCGCGCGTGGTCGGCAAGGTCGGCTACGGCGTCATGCCCAAGGGGCCCAAGGCGCATGCCTCCGGGACGTTTGGCGACGGCCTCGGCGTGACCGCCTCCAGTGAAAAGAAGGAGGCCGCCTATCTGTTCTGTCAGTGGGCGGTTTCCCCGGCGATGGGCGCACGCCTGCTCCAGGCCGGCGCCGGCGTGCCGTTCCGCAAGTCGGTGCTGGAAGATCCCAAGGTGCGCGAAGGCGTCACCATGCCGGCAAGCTGGCTCGATGCGGTGGTTCAGTCCGGCAATATCAGCAGGCTGGCGCTGCCGGTGATCATCCCGGTCACCGAGTTCCGCGACATCTACGGCGTGGCGTTGACCAACATGATTGCCGGTGCCGATCCTGCCGAAGAGCTGAAGAAGGCCACTGCGCAGTTCCAGCCGGTTCTCGACAGGAGCGAGCAGGGCTGATGTCCGCCATTGCCCCAGAACGCACCGGGGTGACGACAGGTCGCACCGAGGTGACGACTGAACAGGCCATCGAAGGGAGCCAGACGATTCGGCTGGCTCCCAACTACTGGCCCTTCGTCGTTCCGGCGCTCGTCGTCGTTAGCGCCGTGATCGTCTTTCCCTGGGCGTTCACGCTCTGGATGAGCGTCAACCGCTGGACGCTCGGCCAGTCGCGGAGCTTTGCCGGGATGGAAAACTATCTCCGCCTGGCCAGCGACCCGCGATTCTGGGAATCGCTTGTTCATACATTGACCTACACCTCGCTTTCGGTGGCAGCGCCGATGTTCTTGGGCACCGTCGCCGCCCTGATCTTCGACGCCAGGTTTCCGCTGCGAGGCCTGCTGCGCGGCGTCTTCGTCATGCCGATGATGGCAACGCCGGTTGCCGTGGCGCTGGTCTGGACCATGATGTTCCATCCCCAGCTCGGCGTGCTCAACTACCTTCTGTCGCTGGTCGGCATCCCGGCGCAGGAATGGATATTCAACGCCAACACGGTCATCCCTTCGCTGGTCGCGGTCGAGACCTGGCAGTGGACGCCGCTGGTGATGCTGATCGTGCTGGGCGGGCTGGCCTCGGTACCGCGCGAGCCGTTCGAGAGCGCCGAGATCGACGGCGCCAATGCCTGGCAGCAATTCCGCTACCTCACTTTGCCGATGATCGCGCCGTTCCTGATGATTGCGTTGATCATCCGCACCATCGATGCGCTGAAGAGCTTCGACATCATCTATGCGATGACGCAGGGCGGGCCGGGCACGGCGTCGGAAACCATCAACATCTATCTCTACAACACCGCCTTCTCCTATTACGACATCGGCTATGGCTCAGCCATGGCCGTGGTGTTCTTCATTGTGATCGTGGCGCTGTCCTTCATCCTCCTGATGCTGCGCCAGCGCTCGCAGTGGAACGACGCGGAGGGCAAATAGATGAGCTCACGATTGCTCAACCAGATCGGCCTGTTTTTCGCGGCTCTGGTCATCGTCTCGCCGGCGATTCTTTTCTTTCTCTGGATGATCTCGCTTTCGCTGAAATTCGAGATCGACAACGGCGCCTATCCGCCGATCCTGATCCCCGAACGCTTCGCCTGGTCGAACTATGTAAAAGTGTTCGAGGAGAACAATTTCCTGCTCTATCTCTGGAATTCGGTTCTGGTGACCGGCACGGCGACACTGCTGGCGCTGCTGATCGGCGTACCGGCCGGCTATGGCATAGCGCGGCTCAAGGCCGAAAAATCGGCGGTCGTCATCATGATCGCCCGCATGACGCCGGGACTGTCCTATCTCATCCCACTGTTTTTGCTGTTCCAATGGATCGGGATCCTCGGCACGCTCTGGCCGCAGATCATCATTCACCTGGTGGTGACGGTGCCGATCGTGGTCTGGGTGATGATCGGCTATTTCGAAACCACGCCGATGGAACTGGAAGAGGCGGCCAATATCGACGGCGCCAGCTCCTGGCAGGTGTTCCGGCTGGTCGCCCTGCCCATCGCCAAGCCGGGCATCGTTGTCGCCTTCATCCTGTCGGTCATCTTTTCGTGGAACAATTTCGTCTTCGGCGTGGTGCTCGCCAGCCGTGAGACGCGGACGCTGCCGGTCGCCGTCTACAACATGCTTTCCTACGAGCAGGTGAGCTGGGGGCCGCTCGCCGCCGCCGCACTGGTGGTGACGCTGCCGGTGCTGGTGCTGACCATGTTCGCGCAAAAGCAGATCGTCGCGGGACTGACCGCCGGCGCGGTCAAGGGCGGCTGAAGACGCACTCCAGCTCGACATCAATTTTTCTCCCGGAGAAATCCAATGGCATCGGTAACCATCAATAACGTGCAGAAGGCTTTCGGAGCCACCAAGATCATTCACGACGTCAGCGTCGATATCGCCGACGGCGAATTCGTCATTCTGGTCGGCCCGTCGGGATGCGGAAAGTCGACGCTGCTGCGCATGATTGCCGGACTTGAAACGATCTCGGGCGGGAAGATCACCATTGGCGAACGCATGGTCAACAATCTGCGGGCGCGGGACCGCAACATCGCCATGGTGTTCCAGAATTACGCGCTCTATCCGCATATGACCGTGGCCGACAATATGGGCTTTGCCCTCAAGATCAAGAAAGCCGATCCGGCCGATACCGCTGGCCGCGTCAGGAATGCCGCCAGCATCCTCGGCCTGGAAAAACTGCTTGAGCGCTACCCGCGTCAGCTCTCCGGCGGCCAGCGCCAGCGCGTTGCCATGGGCCGCGCCATCGTGCGCGACCCGCAGGTTTTCCTGTTCGACGAGCCGCTCTCTAATCTCGACGCCAAGCTGCGCGTCCAGATGCGCGGCGAGATCAAGGCGCTGCACCAGCGGCTCGGCACCACAACCATCTACGTCACGCATGACCAGATCGAAGCCATGACGATGGCCGACAAGATCGTCGTGCTGCACGACGGCCTGGTCGAGCAGATCGGCGCGCCGCTCGACCTCTACGACCTGCCGGCCAACCTCTTCGTTGCCGGCTTTATCGGCTCGCCCGCCATGAATTTTATTGCCGGCCGCATCGAGGAAGGCGTGTTCCGCAGCGCCGGCGGGCTGATCCTGCCGCTGCCGGAAGGCGCCCGTCCGACCGACGCTGCAGGACGCGAACTTGTCTACGGCATCCGTCCCGAGCACATCCGCGCAACTGCCCAGGGCATGCCGGGCACGGTCACGCTTCTGGAAGCCACGGGTTCGGAAATCTTCGCCAAGGTCGACTGCGCCGGCGAGGAAATCGCCTGCCTGTTCCGCGAGCGGCTGCCGCTCAAGCAGGGCGCGCCGATACGGATCGAAGTCGATCGCGCCTGCGCCCACCTGTTCGAAGCGAAAACCGGCCGGCGTATGTGATTGGCGTGGCCTGCGCGGCGGGTTCGCCGACGCCAAGACGATACTCACGCAAAAGCGCCGCAGTACCAATTGCGGCGCCTGTCGCCAAACGCGTTTCCACCGACAATAACGTGCCCGATGGCACTGGACAGAACGGTCATGCCCGAACTATCGGCCGCTCGCGAGCCTTGTGAGAAGCGCGACCAGCTCCGACTGCCGATGCGTCTGCGTCTTCGCGAAGACCGATTTCAGCTGGTTGCGCCCGGTCTCATAGGAAACGCCAAGTTCGTCGGCTGCCGCTTCAACGCCGTGTCCCGAGCAAATCTTTCTCGCCAGCCTCGCTTCGGACGCTGTCAGCCTGAAGCAGGACTGCAGCACGGCTTCGGCAGCAGGAGGTCTCGCGTCAGGATCAATGAGGATGACGATTGCCTGGCACGGCGCCAGCGCGTTGTAGGAGACTTTCGGCAGTCGCAACGGATAGGCAAGGAGCGGCCGCCCTTGCAGTCTGGGCAGCGGCACGGGTGGCATCGATGCGGCCGTGTCCGGCGAACACAGCAGCGCTTTCAGCGATCGGTCGAGAGCATCTGTCGCGGTTCGGTCAAAGGAGACCAGACGCCGGCGCGTAATCTGCAGGCCTCGCCCCAGAAGCCTTTCCGCCGGAGCATTGGACCGGAGGACATTGCCGCTCCTATCCAACATGACGGCAGGCGTTTCGGTGGCGCTAAACGCATCCAGTGCCGCGTCGGCCCTCCCGAAACCTATTGCCCGCGCAACTGCGGCCACAGAGCCCAGCTGTTTCGAAAGGTCCGCCAGCTGTCTCATTTCGTCTGGCGTGAACGGACCCTGTTGGATCGACCTCTGCAGCGACAGTGCCCAGAAGTCGTCTCCTGCAGCGATCTTGACGGCCGCGCACCATCGCAGGCCGAAAGGCGCGAGGAATTCCTGGTAGTATGGATGCTTGGCGATATCGTCTGAAGTCAGGAGGTCGAACTCCGAGGTGACGCCTTTCCGATCGAGGAAGTTGACGAGGCGATACCGCTCGTCGCGGTTTATCCAGCCGTCGCGGACATAGGTGTCGAGAGCAGGGGCCATAGTGCGGCTGCAAGGCACGAGGGGCAGATGCCCTTTTATGTCGAAGAGAAGCGCTCCGGCGCTCCCGGTGGCCTTTTCGGCCACCTCCATCGCGGCATCCCAGCGTGATGGATCGAGGGCTGCCTCGACAAAGGCAACACCGATCGCGTCAAAATCGAAAGCAGCGCCCACCGCTAGCCCCTTGGTAGGCACCTATCTAAACACACCGAATCTCGAATAGCGAGTCGGGCCGCCCTCAGGGCCGCCCGCGATCGTGATGCAGCTTGGCGGTGCTTGCCGCCAAGAGAACTAGTGTTTTCTGGGCAATGTTGAAGAGCGATGCCTGAACCGGAACGGCGACCTCATCTGCTTTGGCGACCTTATCGCCGCAGGCCGCTGTGTTGCTGGCCCCTGCCACTGCTCCTCCGCCGCGGCGGTGAACTGCGGGGCCTGCATCCGCCCAATGCACCCAGTCTTCAGCTTGCGTCTGGGGTTCGCCAGGAAATCGGCGACAACCTCAGATCCGCAAGGGTCGGAATCGATCACATCATGGCCAATCCCGCGAAGCACGACGACCTGCCCAAAAGGAAGGCTTTTGGCCGCACGATATGCCCAGTGAGTTGGTGTTGCCGGATCATACTCGCCCGACAACAGCAGGGTCGGGATATCCAGGCGGCGAGGATGCTTTTGCGAAACCGTCATTCCCTGGGGAAACCAAAGCGGGCAAACCCAGGTATAGTCGGCCTCTCCGATCCACTTCGTCCAGTATTCGAGGCGCTTGTCAGGCAACTCGGATCTGTTGGTCTCAGAGCAAGTGACCGAAAAATCCATGCCCTGCGCAATCTCGGTATCGTCATGCTCAAAGATCATATCCGCAAGCGGTCTGAAATCGTTTTGGTATGTTTTCTCGACTAGCTTTGGGAGATCTTCGATAGCGTAACGATCATATAGCAGCCCGAATATAAGCTCAAGAAAATCTGCGCCGGAGACATATCTGTACTGAGCGGGAGCGTTTTCTCCGTCATCGCTCCGCAAAAGCACCGGCTGTTTGTCCAGCTGCTTTACGATCGCTCGCACCGCGTCTCCCAGCCCGCGCATGCAATTTTTTGATTTTTGGCAATCTCGTTCCAGCAGTCGCAAAGAACGATCCAGATTTCGCCCATCTTCCTTGAGGTAGTCGATATCAAGGGGAAGAACGGAATCCAGAATGCTCGCCGAGACGCCCTCTGGATGCTCGTTCATCACTTCCAAGGCAACTCTTGTGCCGTAAGAGACGGCGTAGAGTACCCACTTCTTTATGCCAAGAGCCATGCGAACGTCGTTGACGTCTGCTGCATTTTCGGCGGTGTTGTAGGCGAAGAGGTCAATGCCCTTTGCTATCAGCGCGCTTCGGCACGCGACCACCTCATCTCTCATGAGCTTGTCAAAGCTGATTTCAGCATCGACGCTTAGCGAAATGGAGTTCCAATGATCGGCCTTGAAGTATCGCGAACAGCTGAGCCTGGGAATTGACTTTCCTATCCCTCGTTGGTCGACCACGACCACTCGGCGCCCGATCATCCAATTTTGATCGCTTATGAACTGCCACCATGCCGCTATGTCTTCCCTGTCGCCGATATCAGTGGGCTGGCCAGGCCCGCCCGTGAGAAACACAATGGGCTCATGCCGCTCGCGGTCGGGCTCGAAGACCACCACCGATAGAGTGATTTCAGTCTCAGAAGCTTTTTTGCGGTTTTCAGGGACATTGAGAGTCCCGCACGTCATTCCACGGTCGCGCGGAACCTCGAACCAGCAATTCGTTTTCTTGAACTCTCCGGCATGGATATCCCCGCTCCACGCGCAAAAGAGAAGTACAGCTGACGCGAGCTTAAGGAGTACTCGATCCAGATTGATGAACATACGTCGAAAAGAGGCGCGCATGTTGCCCTCCAGCATGAAGCAAGGCCTGAGGCATTCGCTCGCCACCCACTGAGCTTTGACATCAGCGCCGTCGTAGGAATGATCGTAGTTTCCCCCTGCCCCACCAATTGCCAAGTGCGATTTTGCTCGCAGCAAGCTACCCCTCATCGATAATAGAGTGGTTCCATGGGCCGCGCATGACCCATTTGGGTATAGGATCATGGCGACCGTGGCGTCAGGGCAGTTGTCACCGTTGCCGTACCCCTGAGCCTGTGGAGCGCGCCGACTTACTCCGTCGGGCCGCGGCAGCAATCCAGGACTATCGTGACGAGATCGCCATCGCATTCGGGTTGGCGCATGCCGACGAGATCGTCGGCAAGCACGCGATTGCGAATCCCACAATGCGCTTTGCCTGGAACGCTATCGCGACGGGCATAAGATGAAGAAATGCCGCAGCGATGGAACGACCAACAATTATCGTGATCACAACCGTTTCACGTTAACCGTTAGGAAACGACGGGGTTGTTAAATGAGTCTCCCCAAGGGGCATAAATATGGCACTTCACCTTTCGGCGGATGCGGTTCCTGTGGCGGCGGCCCCACAGAAGTATCTTTTTGGTCCAGTCGCTGACTTTCTCATGCTTGGCGGGAGCGCCTTCCTCATCCTGCCGGTCTTGTTTTTTGTCCCTCTTAAGTACGAAGGTTTCGTGGGCGCAACGATGTTGTTGCTGGCTCATCTGATAAACCATCCGCACTTTGCTCACTCGTATCAACTTTTCTATCGCAATTTTGGGCGGAAGGTGCGCGGAGACGGATATGACAAGAACCTTCAGGTCCGTTACATCTTCGCGGGCATTGTCGTCCCGCTGATCATGGGCGGTTTTTTTGCTTACGGTTCAATAGCGGGGAATGCGCGCCTGCTGGGGTATGCTGGCAATGCGATGGCCTTTTTTGTGGGCTGGCACTATGTCAAGCAAGGCTACGGCATGCTGATGGTGGACGCCGTATTGAAGCGCAGGTTCTTCAACGAGCAAGACAAGAAAGTGCTGCTGTTCAACGGCTATGCCGTATGGCTGTTCGCCTGGCTTCAGACAAACGCGGTGATCACCGAAAGGCAATTCTGGGGCTTGGACTACTACACATTTGCCGCCCCTTCATGGGTCACCAATATTGCCGTATTTGCCGCCGCTGCTTCCACGGCAGCCACGGTCGTGATGCTGATCAATCGCTGGCGCAAGCATGGTGGCACGCTACCGTACAACGGCGTCGTCGCTTACGTCGTGTCTCTATACGCCTGGATTCTATTTGTGAGGATAAACCCGCTCTGGCTGCTTGTGGTGCCGGCGCTCCATTCGTTGCAGTACCTGGCTGTGGTCTGGCGTTATCAGACCAATGTAGAGCTCGACCGTTCAGATGCTGTTATAGAACCCGAATTCAAGGTCCTGTCCATTATTGGCCCGATGTATAGGTTGCGAGTGCTGGGCTTTATCATCATTGGCAGTATTCTTGGGATTCTCGGTTTCTGGCTGGTCCCGATCGCGTTGTCTGCTTTGATTCCTTATAATAAAGAGGTACTCGGCTCGTCGCTGTTCCTCTTCATAGCGTGGATATTCATCAACGTGCACCACTACTTTCTGGATAACGTTATGTGGAGACGAGGCAATCCAGAGGTATCAAAATATCTGTTCCGCTAGTCACTTGCCGCGGCAATCTTGTGATGGCCACAGATAGCCGGCCGGTCGGAGCGCCCGCCACATCGGTCGCAAGCGTCCGAATTGCACTGCTCGGGCCTATTGCAACGTCCGCGAAAGCGTCTCTCCGATGCCGCAGGCGCCGGTGGCGGTGGTGCCGTTGCTGATCGGTGGCAGCGGCCTCGTCCTAATTTCAGTGCTGCTGCTGGTTTTCGCTCTTGCCACGGCTATGGTCGTGAAAAATCCGCTCATGCTGCCCGCGGTGGCTTCGCCGTAGCCCGACAGAATCACGCCGCCCGCCAAACCGCCACCCGCTCTAACCCGATACACCCGAGTTATAACGCCGCGTCCGCCACCGGTTTTGCCCCGGTTACGGCGATGGCTCGCTAAGTAATTGAAAAACGTGGTGATCCCGACAGGAATCGAACCTGTGACCTACAGATTAGGAATCTGCCGCTCTATCCTACTGAGCTACGGGACCACGCGGCCGACACATAACCGCTTCGGATCGTTTCGCCAAGAGGCAAGGTTGCAGCAAGCTTGACACAATCGGCCGGTCGCGAGTGGACCGCAAAGATGAGCCAGAAATAGCGGAACTTCGGACCACCGCCGCGCTTTAGTGTGCCGAAGGAGATGCCGCATGAGTGCCACGAAAGAGTTCTTTGAAACCTGGCTGCAGGAGAACGTCGGTAACCTGCCCGCGGAAAGCGAAGTGAGCGTGGCCGTCCTGGTTCAGCAATTCGAGCAGGATGCCGACGCGGCCGGCTATGGTCACGAGGTGCGCGAAGACGAGATCGGCGACATCGAAGAGGCCATTGAGAAAGCTCTGAGGAAGGCCAGGACAGGCGAACAGCCGCAGGCTGCCGATCCGGCCGAAGAGAGTGATCTGGCGCCCGTCATGGAGGCGCTGGAGGTCGACGACCCGAAGAGCGGGCCGTAGCGATCCCAGGCAACATCGGATGGTAGCCGACCAGCGGTTGCAGCTCTCCCCTTCCAATCTACATGACCCGGCATGATAGATGCCAAACACATCACACTCGGCGTTGTGATCGGCGTGGCTATCGGCGTCGCGTTGGACAATATCATTGCGGGTATCGGAATCGGTATCGCCCTGGGCATTGCCTTGGGTCTTGCGCGGAGGCGGTCCGGTCGGAAGTGACGATCGGAGCATCGCCACGTCCCGCGCCCGACCGCCTTGTAGCCATCCCAATCGCAGCGCACCCCTCGGATCAAGCCGCAGGGCGGTTTTATGGCCGACGCATCAAGCGGCCAGCGCCGTCTCCGCGAGCTTCACCCAATAGCTCATGCCGTGCGGGATGACCTCGTCGTTGAAGTCGTAGGCAGGGTTGTGGAGACCGGCGGTGTCGCCATTGCCGATGAAGATGAAGGCGCCCGGCCGCGCTTCCAGCATGTAGGAGAAATCCTCGCCGCCCATCACCGGCTGGATGGCGCGTTGCACCTGTGCCTCGCCGGCGATTTCAGCGGCGACATCGCTGGCAAAGACCGTCTCCTCCGGATGGTTGAAGGTGACGGGATAATTGGCTTTGTAATCGACCTCGATCGTTGCGCCGAAGGCCGCGCCCACGCCCTCGCAGATGGCGCGCACACGCTGCTCAGCCTTCCTGGCGACCTCCTTCTTCAGCGTGCGCACGGTGCCGGCGATCTCGGCGCTCTCGGGAATGACATTGTAGGCGTCGCCGGCGTGGAATTTCGTCACCGACACCACGACAGCCTCGACCGGATCGGTGCTGCGCGAGGCGATCGTCTGCAGAGCGCCGACGAGCTGGCTGGTGATGACGATCGGGTCGATGGTGCCGTGCGGCATCGCCGCATGCCCGCCCTTGCCCTTGACGGTGATGGTGAATTCGGCTGTCGCCGCCATGATCGGGCCCGGCTTGATGGCGAATTGTCCGACTGGCAGGCCCGGCATGTTGTGCATGCCGAACACCTTGGAGATGCCGAAGCGCTCCATCATGCCGTCCTTGACCATCTCGTTGCCGCCGCCGCCGCCTTCTTCGGCCGGCTGGAAGATCACTGCGACGGAGCCGGCGAAATTGCGCGTCTCGGCAAGGTATTTGGCGGCACCGAGCAGCATCGCGGTGTGGCCGTCATGGCCGCAGGCGTGCATCTTGCCAGGAATGGTCGAGGCGTAGGGTTTGCCGGTGATCTCGTTGAGCGGCAGCGCATCCATGTCGGCGCGCAGGCCGATGCTCGTGCCTTCGCCCAGTCGGCCGCGGATGATGCCGACGACACCGGTCTTGCCGAGGCCGGTCACCACGTCGTCGCAACCGAAGGCCTGCAGCTTCTCGGTGACGAAGGCGGCGGTCTCGAAGACGTCGAAATTCAGCTCTGGCGTCTGGTGCAGATGGCGGCGCCAGCCGGCGACCTCGTCTTGCATTTCGGCGGCGCGGTTCAGGATCGGCATAATGTTCCATCTCGCTGTTGGAGCAGACGGATTCAGCCTGCTGCTTTGCAATTGTGCCTGCTGTATTAGAATTGTCATTCAGGCACTTTGCCATCTTGACGTCACATAGGCTAAATAGCACCGCAAGACAGTGATCCGGATAGAGGGACCGGATCACTATGCTGGCGATCGCGTAACAAATCTTACGGAGCCAGAGGCGACTGCGGCAAGAGGTGATTTCGGATTCCACTATGCGGTACGGGCATTTCCTCAAACTAAAGCGCGTCGCGTTTGACCGGCCTCATGCGGCGCGCTTTAGCATTGTTGTTTTTATGCATGTCGTTATCGCAAAACCGCTGCGCACTTTTGCGCGACATGCATTGCTGGCGGGCGCTGTGGCGCTGCCGGCGCTGGCCGGTCCGGCTCTCGCCAATCCGACGATCGTGTTTGACCTGGAGAATGGCAAGATCCTCCAGCACCAGGAGGCTTTCAAGCGCTGGTATCCTGCCTCGTTGACCAAGCTGATGACCGCCTATGTGACGTTCCGCGCGATTGCCGCGGGCGAGGTCCGGCTCGATTCGCCGATCAAGGTCACCAAGCGTTCCGCCAGCGAGCCGCCGAGCAAGATGGGCTTCAAGCCGGGCTCGGTCATGCGACTCGATAACGCGCTGAAGATGATGCTGGTCAAATCGGCCAACGACGTCGCCATGGCCGTCGGCGAGAACATCGCCGGTTCGCAGGCCGTTTTCGCCGAACGCATGAACGCCGAGGCGCGCCGGCTCGGCATGACCGGATCGCATTTCGTCAACCCGAACGGGCTGTTTTCGCCGGACCAGTATACGACTGCGCGCGATCTCGGCTTGCTGGTGATGGCGATCCGCACGGAATTTCCACAATATGCCCCATGGTTCTCGATCGAGGGCCTGGCCGTCGGCAAGAAGCAGATCCCGAATTACAATCTTCTGATCGGCCGCTATCCCGGCGCCGACGGCATGAAGACCGGTTTCGTCTGTCCCTCGGGCTTCAACATGATCGGCTCGGCAACACGCGAAGGGCGCACGCTGGTGGCGGTGGTGCTTGGCGAGAAGTCGGCCATCACCCGCGCCGAGACCGTCGCCAGGCTGCTCGACCACGGCTTTGCCACGCCGACACCGGGCTGGCTGACGGTGGCCGCGCTGCCTTCCTATGGCGACACCACATCGATCAACAACCTGAATGACGAGATTTGCAGGAAGAAGCCGGCTAAGGAGCAGTCGGAAGCTCCCCCCGTCGGCGATAAGAATGCGGCAAAATCTCCCTATCGAAAAAAACTCGATCACGCGCCGACATTGGTCGCAGTCGGCCTTGGCGGCGCCACCGGGCCGATACCGAAAGCCATGCTCGATGCATCGGGCCAGGAGTATGCCGACGTGCCGCTGCCGAGTTGGCGGCCCGACCTGCCGCCGCCGCCCGGCGCCGAGCCGGCAGTGATCGGTTCCGCTACTGCGGCCCAGGAGCCCGCCAAGGCGGTGAACTAGTCTGATGAGCAGCGGCTTTCCCATCGCCGTCTCGGTGCTGACCGGTTTTCTCGGCGCCGGCAAGACGACGCTGCTCAACCGGCTGCTCAGGGATCCCGCGCTCGCCGACACCGCGGTCATCATCAACGAGTTCGGCGAGGTGGCGATCGACCATCTCCTGGTCGAACAGGCCTCCGACGGGATCATCCAGCTTTCCGACGGCTGTCTCTGCTGCACGATGCGCGGCGAACTGGTCGACACGCTGGCCGATCTCGTCGACCGGCTGCAGACCGGCCGCATCGCCAGGCTTGCCCGCGTCGTCATCGAAACCACCGGCCTCGCCGATCCGGCGCCGGTGCTGCAGTCGATCATGGCCCATCCGGCGCTGGTCGAGGCCTTCCGGCTCGACGGCGTCATCACGCTAGTCGACGCGGTCAACGGCGATGCGACGCTAAACGCCCATGTCGAGGCGGTGAAGCAGGCGGCGGTCGCCGACCGCATCGTGCTGACGAAAACCGATCTGGCCACCGATCCGCGCGACGTCGAGGCCTTGCGGGCGCGGCTGCGGCAGATCAATCCGGGTGCCGAACTGCTCGATGCGGGTGACAGAAGGACCGATGTAGCGGCGCTGTTCGATTGCGGCCTCTACAACCCAGCCACCAAGTCCGCCGACGTGCGGCGCTGGCTGGGCGAGGAAGCCGCCCATGATCACCACCACCATGACGACCATGACCACGGCAACCACGACCACGATCATGACCATCGGCACGATTCCCGGGTGCGCTCCTACTCGCTCGTTCATGAGGGGCCGGTGGCGTTTTCGGCGATCGAGATGTTCCTCGACCTGTTGCGATCAGCACATGGCGAGCGCCTGCTGCGCATGAAGGGCGTCATCGAATTGCTGGAAGACCCGTCGCGGCCACTGGTCGTCCACGGCGTCCAGAAGATCCTGCATCCGCCGGCGCGGCTGCCGTCCTGGCCGGACGGCCAACGCGGCACAAGGCTGGTGCTGATCACGCTCGACATGCCGGAAGATTACGTCCGCCGGCTGTTTGCCGCTTTCACCAACCGGCCGTCGATCGACACACCGGACCGCGCAGCGCTGGAAAACAACCCGCTGGCCATCGCCGGGCGGTGAAGCGGCTGATCTCCCCCTCGAGGGAGGAGATTATCCCGCTCAGCCGCCGCCGCGCTCGACCAGAAAGCGATGGCCGCCTGATATCGCTGCCGTTTCGATCAATCGATGGCCGCTCTCGGTGCAGAAGGCTGGAATGTCGATGACGGCGAGGGGGTCAGTGGTTTCGAGCCATAGCCGGCTGCCCGGCCTCATTGTGGCCAACCGCTTTTTTGCCTTGAGCACGGGCAACGGGCAGTTCAGGCCTTTGAGGTCGTAGACAGGGGCGGGGGCGGCGGGGGCGGGGCTGGTTGAGGGCCTGTCTTCCTGGCCCCCATCTCCGTGTTCAGGCATGAAGCTCAGCCGCCGAACATGCCGAGCAGCTTCTTCTTCAGCCTTGTCGTCCTGCTTTCACCGGCATTCGCCGCCTGCGTTGCGGCCGGGGCGGCATCGGGGGACGACGCGATTGTCGCGGTAGCGACAGGCGCTTCGGCAGCGGCCCTGGCCTCCTCCTCTTCGGCCAGCGAATTGATCCTGGCCGTTTGCTTTTCGGCCAGAGCCTGAGCCCTAGCCGCCTCTTTCGCGGCCTTGGCCGCTTCTATCGCGGCAAGCCTTTGCTCGTCGGCCTTCTGCTTGGCGGCCTTCTCCGCGTCGAGCGCGGCCATCTTGCGGCCCGCCGGAGAATCGATGCGGCCCATGCGCGCAGTCTCGGTCACCGAGCCGTCGGCGTTGAACGACGGCGGATCGATCGGCACGCGTTCGCCACGGGCGCGTTTCTTCGACCACTCGGAAACGATGCTGGCTTCCTTGATCCCGCCGATGGTCGGCTTGGGCGCCGGCACGCTGGCCTTGACCGCGCCGTTGAAAGCCGCCTCGTAGGTGCTCTGGTAGGCATTGAAGGCGCTCTTCAGCGAATCCGGCTGCGTCGTCGCGGGGCAGGCGCCGGTCGGATCGAAGGTCTCGCCGTCAGGCGCGACCTGGTTGAAGACATAGCGCTTCTCGCAGACATCGACCTTCGGCGGCACTTTCGTGATCTCGAAATTGTCGTAGCCGACCTTCAGCATCTTCCAGAATTCGTAGTTCGGATCTTTGCGATAGCGCGCCATGTTGGCGGCGGTCATGCGGAACGGAAAGGCCTGGATCTGGAACTCGGTCTGCCCGCCCTGGAAAGCGTCGCGGCCGAAGGCGTAGATCTGCTCGATCTGCGCGTCGGTCATCGAATAACAGCCCGACGACGAGCAGGCGCCATGGACCATCAGATGGGAACCGGTGCGGCCATTGGCGCGGTCGTAGACGTTGGGATAGCCGATGTTGAAGGCAAGGTGGTAGCTCGACCGCGGATTCATCTGCGCCGGACGGACCGTATAGAAGCCCTCCGGCGCCTGGCGGTCGCCTTCGGTGTATTTGGGGCCCAGCTTGCCCGACCATTTGCAGATGTCGTAGCTGGCGACTAAGTCATAGCGACCGTTGGTCTTGGCCTTCCAGATTTCGAGCTTGCCCTCTTCCTTGAAGATGCGGGCCATCACCGGCGAGGTGCGGGTCATGCCCTTGGCCTTCATGCTGGCCAGGATTTTTTCGGGCAACGGCTTGTTGGCGTGGGGGGCAAAATCCTTCATCGAAGAATCATTGCAGCCAGCGACGCCTATCGCGGCAATCACAAGTGCGGTGCGGGCAAGCTTGGCAAACATGGCTATGTCTTTTCTTTCGGACCGCAGGCATCAGGGCCGACAGGCCCAACCGTAAGCCCGTTAACCTTGAAAATTCCTTACCGCAGCGCCGGGCCTTACGGCAATCCGATTGAAACGAGCGCAGCGGCATTTTTGTGGCGAAGGTGCTTAATCTCGCCACATTGCGGCGTCGAAACCGTCCGGCGGTCCGTCCGACTGAAATCGGCCGGCCTGAATCCTCTTGTTCGACCACGCCTTTTGCGAAAACCGGTACCCACTTTTTGCTGCGCTGAGCCTCGGTTCGGGATCATAGTCTAGAGGTTTCGCCCCATAGCCAGATATTTCTCGCGGCGCTGCTCACGAAAATCGGTGTTGGCGCCGGAGAATTCCTTCATCGTTTTGGCGATGAGATCGCCGGTGGCGGCAATCACCGTATCCGGGCCACGATGGGCGCCGCCGAGCGGTTCGGGAACGATGGCGTCGATGATCTTGAGCTCCAGCAGATCCTGAGCGGTGATCTTCATGTTGGTCGCCGCATCCTTCGAGCGGGTGGTGTCGCGCCACAGGATCGAGGCGGCGCCCTCCGGCGAGATCACCGAATAGATGGCGTGCTCGAGCATGTAGACGCGGTTGGCGGTGGCGATCGCGATGGCACCGCCCGAGCCGCCTTCGCCGATGACCACCGAGATCGACGGCACCTTCAGGCGAAGACAGGCCGAGGTCGAGCGGGCGATGGCTTCGGCCTGGCCGCGCTCCTCGGCATTGACGCCCGGATAGGCGCCGGCCGTGTCGACCAGCGTCAGCAACGGGATATTGAAGCGGTCGGCGAGTTCCATCAGCCGCACCGCCTTGCGATAGCCCTCCGGCCGCACCGAGCCGAAATTATGCCTCAGCCGGCTGGCCGTGTCCGAGCCCTTTTCCTGGCCGATGATCGCCACCGGCTCGCCGCGGAAGCGGGCGAAGCCGCCGACGATCGCCTGGTCCTCGCCGAAATTGCGGTCGCCGGCAAGCGGCGTGAAATCGTTGAACAGCCCCTTGATGTAGTCGACGCAATGCGGCCTGTCCGGATGGCGCGCCACCTGCACCTTCTGCCACGGGGTCAGTGCCTTATAAGTGTCGCGCAATGCGTCGCGCACGCGTTTCTCGAGCCGGCTTATCTCATCGCCGACATCGACCGCCTCGCCATTCTCGGCGAGCTTCTTCAACTCGAGGATCTTGCCTTCAAGATCGGCGACCGGCTTTTCGAAATCGAGGTAATTGTACATTCTTGAGCGGACCGATAAGCCGGGAGGCAATGACTGACGGAACCTGGGAAATAGGGGCTCCGGGCGGTGGAACGTCGTCCTCACATAGCGATATGACGCCTAGTCGGCAAGCGGATGATGATCGTTGACCAGCCGCATCAGCCGCTCCTCCAGAACATGTGTGTAAATCTGCGTCGTTGAAATATCGGCATGGCCAAGCAACTGCTGCACCGCCCTGAGATCGGCGCCGTTCTGCAGGAGATGGCTGGCAAAAGCATGGCGCATCACATGCGGCGATATTTTCGCCGAGGCGATGCCGGCCCGCGCGGCAAGGCCCTTCAGGTCGCGGGCGAAGACCTGCCTGGAGAGATAGCCGCTGTCGCTTGCCGCCGGAAACAGGAACGGGCTATCCGCCAAAGCCGGCACCGTTGCCCGGGCAGCGAGCCAGGCCCGCATGGCCACGCGCGCCTTTGCCGATAGCGGCACCATGCGTTCCTTGTCACCCTTGCCGCGCACCATGAAGAAACGATCGTCGCGCAACGCCACCGTCACCGGCAGGCCGACCAGTTCGGAAACCCGCAGGCCGGTGGCGTAGAGCACCTCGACCAGCGCATGCAGGCGCAGCGCCGCCAGGCCGTCGCCATCGTTCAGCGAGGCGTCAGCTGCCTCCTGCGCCGCACGGTCGATCAGCCGGCCGGTGTCGGCCTCGCTCATCGTCTTCGGCAGCGGCCGGCCCTTCTTCGGACTGTCCAGGGTGCCGGTCGGGTCGTCGCCGCGCACACCCTCGGCGTAGAGGAACTTGAAGAACTGGCGCATCGCCGACAGCTTGCGTGCCTGCGAGGTGGCGGCAAAACCGCGTGCGGCTATCTCGTCGAGATAGTTGCGGATATCGGCAGCGGCGGCACCAGCGAGCCCGCCGTCGATCTCGGCTGACGCGTCTTCGAGGTCGCGGCGATAGCTGGAAAGCGTATTTTCGGCAGCGCCGCGCTCGGCGCTCATCATTTCCAGAAAGGCTTCGATGCGGGCCGCGCTGTTCATGTCTCTCAGTTCTTCTTGGGAATGAGCTTTTCGGGAGGGATGCGCACGCTCATTTCGGCCTTTCTCGGCTCGACGAACATCGCCAGAGCGAACATCGCGCCATAGACAATGCCGGCCAGAATCGTGAGCGTCACGACAAAGCGGAACAGTGTCGGCATCAATTTTCGCCCGTCTTGTTGTTCTGCGTTTCCAAACCCAGTGCCCTTATGAGACGCCAATCCGGCCAATTCAAGGGCGAAGCGCGGACGACGTGCGGCGGCGCCACGCTTGACGCAATCAGGCTTTTGATGTCGATACGCCGGCAAAGAGGGGTCTAAGCAGGCATTCGTGGGCTAGCCCGAAAATGCCTGCCTGGATTCTTTGGCTTGTCGCAGGTTCTGTCGCAAAACCTGGGATAGCTTTGCGGAACCTGCTTAGAAACATAATGGTGTCATGAACGCGTTGCCAGCCAATCCTCCCGATGAGAGCCATGCCGCGCTGCTCGGCCGGCTGGGCAGCCGTTCCATTGTCTTTGTCGGCCTGATGGGCGCCGGCAAGACGGCGATCGGCCGCAAGGTGGCGGGGATGCTGGGACTGCCTTTCATGGACAGTGATCAGGAAATCGAAAGCGTGTCGCGAATGAGCGTCCCGGAACTGTTCGAACGCTATGGCGAGCCCGAGTTCCGGGCGCTGGAGCAGCGCGTCATCCTGCGCATATTGGAACACGGCCCGCAGGTGCTGTCGACGGGCGGCGGCGCCTTCATGAGCGCGCCGACGCGGGAGGCCATTGCCGGCCATGGCGTGTCGGTATGGCTGAAGGCCGAGATCGACCTGTTGATGGACCGCGTTTCCAAGAAGCAGAACCGGCCGCTCCTGAAAAGCGCCGATCCCCGTGCCGTGATCGCGCGGTTGATGGCCGAGCGCTATCCGGTCTACGCAACCGCCGATGTTACCGTGCCGACCCGCGACGATCGCAAGGAGGTCATCGCCGCCGAGGTGGTGAACGCGCTTTGCGGGTATTTCGGCGTGGCAGCCGCGACAGGCGAGGTGCGCTCGTGAAAAGCAACGCGACAGTCACCGTCGAAGTCGGGCTCGGCGATCGCGCCTATGACATATTGATCGGCTCCGGCCTGCTGTTGCGCGCCGGCACCGAGATTTCGCGCCGCCTGCCCGGCACGCGCGCCGCGGTGGTCACCGACGTCAATGTCGCCGCCGCCCACCTCGAGACGTTGAAGGCCGGCCTCGAAAAGGGCGGCATCCAGCCTGCGGTCATTACTTTGCCGGCGGGAGAAAAGACCAAGAGTTTCGCGCATCTCGAAGAGGTGGTGGACGGCGTGCTCGCCGCGAGACTGGAACGCGGCGACGTCGTCGTCGCTCTCGGTGGCGGTGTCATCGGCGATCTGGCCGGCTTCGCCGCCGGCATCGTGCGCCGCGGCATGAATTTCGTGCAGATCCCGACTTCGCTGCTGGCGCAGGTCGACTCTTCCGTCGGCGGCAAGACCGGCATCAACAGTGCGCGCGGCAAGAACCTCGTCGGCGTTTTCCATCAGCCGAAACTGGTGCTGGCCGACACCGAAGTGCTCGACACGCTGTCGATCCGGGAATTCCGGGCGGGTTATGCCGAACTCGCCAAGTACGGGCTCATCGATCGCCCCGACTTCTTCGCGTGGCTGGAGGAAAACTGGGGCAAGGTGTTCGCCGGCGGCCCGCAGCGGACCGAGGCCATCGCCGAGGCCTGCCGCGCCAAGGCCGATGTCGTCGGCCGCGACGAGTTCGAGACCGGCGACCGCGCGCTGCTCAATCTCGGCCACACGTTCGGCCACGCGCTCGAGGCCGCCACCCGATATGACAGCGCCCGTCTCGTCCACGGCGAGGGCGTCGCCATCGGCATGGCGCTGGCCTATCGCTTTTCGTCACGCCTCAACCTGGCAAGTCCCGACGATGCGGCGCGCGTCGAGGCGCATCTTCGCGCCGTTGGCCTGCCCTGGCGCATGGCCGATATTCCGGGTGAATTGCCTGACGCCGAGGCGCTGCTTGCCTTTATCGCCCAGGACAAGAAGGTGTCGCGCGGCGCGCTGACCTTCATCCTGACGCGCGGCATCGGCCAGGCCTTCATCGCCAAGGATGTGCCGGCGTCGGAAGTGCTGTCGTTTCTGAGGGAGAACCATCCGGGTCAGCAGAACAGCCGCCCGGGTCGGCCGGGAGGCCGACCGGGTCAGCCGAGAGGCCGACCGGGATGAGCGAGGCCGGCTGGATTGTCGCTGCTGTCCTTGCCGGGCTCGGCCTGCTCGCCTTTGCCTTTCGCGCGCGCCTGCTCGCCGCCTTCGGCTATGAATTGCAGCGCATCGAGCCGCAGCATTCGAACCATGATGAATCGCGGGGCGCCGTCGACGATTTTCGTCGCGACGGACAGGTGGTGCGCGAGGATCGCGCCCGCATCGGTCGCCTGTCCGATCTCGATGAGCTCGAAGTGTCCGATGTCATGGTCCATCGCACCAACATGCGCTCGGTCAATGCCGACAATCCGCCGGAAGCGGTGGTGCGCGAGATCCTGCAGAGCCCGCATACCCGCATGCCCTTGTGGAAGGGCTCGCTCGACAACATCGTCGGCGTGCTGCACGCCAAGGACCTGCTGCGCGCGTTGAACGATGTCGGCAACGACTTTTCCAAGATCGATGTGATGAAGATCGCTTCAAAACCGTGGTTCGTGCCCGATACCACGACGCTGCAGGAACAGCTCAACGCCTTCCTGCGGCGCAAGGCGCATTTCGCTATCGTCGTCGACGAGTATGGCGAGGTCGAGGGGCTGGTGACGCTGGAGGACATCATCGAGGAGATCGTCGGCGAGATCGCCGACGAGCACGATATCGACATGCAGGGCGTCAAGCAGGAAGCCGACGGCTCCGTCGTCGTCGACGGCACTGTGTCGATCCGCGACCTGAACCGCGCGCTCGACTGGGACCTGCCGGACGAAGAAGCCACCAACATTGCCGGTCTCGTCATCCACGAGACGCAATTGATCCCGGACGAGAAGCAGGCTTTCACCTTTCACGGCAAGCGCTTCGTCGTCATGAAGCGCGACAAGAACCGGATTGCAAGGCTGAGGATCAGGCCGGCCGGCGAGATTTAGTTCTAATAGGTTCTTTCGCGGCTAATCAATCCTGGACGTTCGCCGCGCCGGCGTGCACTTTCGACCGGGCTGTCTGGAGGTGACGGTGATCGATCGGCGAACCCTGCTTTTGATGACGATGGCTTTGTCGACGGCCAGCGCTTCGGCGGCATCGCGCCGGCTTTCGCCATCTCCGCAAACTGTCGACTACGGTCCGGCCAGGCTCGACATCTACGCGCGCGCCGGCGCCAGCTCCCTGCCTGTGATCGTTTTCATCCATGGCGGTGCCTGGCGAGCCGGCAATCGCACCAACGTCGACGTCAAGCCGGACTTCCTGCTCGACAATGGCTTCTGCTTCGTCTCGATCGACTACCGGATGCTGCCTGAGGCTGATGTCTCCACCCAGGCCAACGATGTCGAGCAGGCCTATCGCTACGTGCGCGCCAACATCGCCAGATACGGCGGCGATCCGAACCGGATTGCGGTGATGGGCCATTCGGCCGGCAGCCATCTCGCCGCACTGACCGGGCTGCGCGGCGGTCTGCCCGGCGTCGCGGCGCTGGTTCTGAACGATACCAGGGCTTATGACCTGGAGGCGCTTGCGAGGAGCGGCAGCATGACACGGGCCTATGCGAAGGCCTTTCCCGACCCGGCGCAGTGGCGAACGCTGTCGCCTGCCACCCATGTCGGGAGCCGCAAACATCCGGCGACCTTCATCGGCTATTCGCGCGCAGCGGGTCGTGCGGCAGCCTCACGGGCCTTCGCCGAGCGCCTGCGGGCGACTGGAACGGAGGTGACACTGTTCGATGGCAGCGCCTATTCGCACATGTCGATCAATCGGAATTTCGGCGACGAAGGCGACGCGTTGACCGGTGCGGTGATGATTTTCCTGAAGGCAGCGCTCGGCTGAGGTCTACCACCTGGTCTTTTCGTCCGGCGCGGCCGGCTCGATCGCCAGCGCATGGACACCAGCCTTCAATTCGTCGGCCAGCAATGCGTTGACCGCGCGGTGGCGCTCGATGCGACTCATGCCGGCAAAGGCTGAGGAGACGATGCGGACGCGAAAATGCGTCTCACCGGTGCCGTCATAGGTGCCGTGATGGTCGGAGTCCTGATGGTGATGGCCGGCATGGAGATGGCTTTCGTTGATGATGACCAGCCGCTCCGGCGAGAACGCCTTCTTCAACTTGCCTTCCATCGTCGACTGTATGGACATTCTTACTTCCCTTCACCACATATGGCGGGTGCAACCCCCGAAAATCGGCGGCCTTTGCGCGTCTGGAAGGACGCGCGGCGCCGCCGTCGCGACAAAATTCGCCGATCGCCCGCTTTATGCCGCGATTCAGCGGTTAGGGCGATCATCGCGAAAATGTCAATTCTTGTTTCGCACCGGCGAACAGCCCATAAATGGGTGAGATGAAACCGTACCCCAAATATTTCGAGAAAATTCGCATCCGCCCTGAGAAGGATGCGGAGCTGAAGTCTCGTTCGCCGATCTGCCAGTGGGACGGTTGCAAGGAGGCCGGCACCCATCGCGCGCCGGTCGGGCGCATGAAGGAGGGCGAGTATTTTCAGTTCTGCTTCGATCATGTGCGCGAGTACAACAAGGGCTTCAATTATTTCTCCGGTGTCCCCGATACCGAGATCGCCCGCTTCCAGAAGGAAGCGATGACCGGCCACCGGCCGACATGGAAGATGGGCGTCAACGGCGCCTCGACGCGCTCCTCGCCCGATTTCGCCCAGCAGCGTTCCGGCCGCGCCGGCTACTACAACCGCATGCGCGATCCGTTCGACCTGTTCAAAGGCCCGAAGGACCCGCGCGAGGCGCGTGAGCGCAAGGCCAAGCCGCTTGAGGCCAAGGCGCTGGAAACGCTTGGCCTTGATACAAAGGCGACTGGCAAGGATATCAAGGCGCGTTATAAGGAACTGGTGAAACGCCACCATCCGGATGCGAATGGCGGCGACAGAGGTTCGGAAGACCGGTTCCGCGATGTGCTCCAGGCCTATCGCGTGCTCAAGCAGGCAGGATTGTGCTGAGCGACCTTACGGTCCGTGTCGTTTTCCAACTTTCATAAGGTTGGAAAAGGCTCTAAGACCGCCCCCGGACAAAATCGATTGCCGGCGAAATCAGGCGCTTCGCCCGTGGAGACGTTGATAAAGATGAACAAGGTCGATCGCGACATCGCCAACCTGCCCGACACCACCGTGCCGGTGAAGGAGAAATTCGGCTTCGAGTCCAAAATGGTGGTGCCGGCCTATTCCGTGACGAGCGAGCATGTGCCCGACATCGATCCCGACTATCTGTTCGACAAGAACACGACGATGGCGATCCTCGCCGGCTTTGCCTACAACCGCCGCGTCATGGTGTCGGGCTATCACGGCACCGGCAAGTCGACACATATCGAGCAGGTCGCCGCCCGCCTCAACTGGCCCATGGTGCGCGTCAATCTCGACAGTCATGTCAGCCGCATCGACCTCGTCGGCAAGGACGCGATCGTCGTCAAGGAAGGGCTGCAGATCACGGAATTCCGCGACGGCATCCTGCCCTGGGCCTACCAGCACAATGTCGCGCTGTGCTTCGACGAGTACGATGCCGGCCGCCCGGACGTGATGTTCGTCATCCAGCGCGTGCTGGAATCGTCCGGCCGGCTGACGCTGCTCGACCAGAGCCGGGTCATCCGCCCGCATCCGGCGTTCCGGCTGTTCTCGACCGCCAACACCGTCGGTCTCGGCGATACCACCGGCCTCTATCACGGCACCCAGCAGATCAATCAGGCGCAGATGGACCGCTGGTCGATCGTCACCACGCTGAACTATCTGCCGCACGACAATGAGGTGAACATCGTGCTGGCCAAGGCCAAGCACTATCGCGATGCCAAGGGCAAGGAGATCGTCAGCAAGATGGTGCGTGTCGCCGACATGACGCGTTCGGCCTTCATCAATGGCGACCTGTCGACCGTCATGAGCCCGCGCACGGTCATCACCTGGGCTGAGAATGCCGAGATCTTCGGCGATATCGGCATGGCGTTCAGGCTGACCTTCCTCAACAAGTGCGACGAGCTGGAACGCTCGCTCGTGGCCGAGTTCTACCAGCGCGCCTTCGGCCAGGATTTGCCGGAGAGCGCCGCCAACGTAGTTCTGGGCTAAGCATGGCTCTGAAAAGTCGCAACGCTTTTCGGACAAGGTCGTGCGCTACAGCGCCGGGGGGGGGGGGGGGGGGGGGGGCGGGGGGGGGGGGGGGGGGAGTTTGGGAGAGAGGAAAAAAAAAAAAAAATAAGAAAATTATGGGTGGTGGGGGGGGGG
>NZ_JBVVQZ010000018.1:72978-169980 GCF_055811635.1 Mesorhizobium sp. WSM4806
AGCGCCGCAAACTTTGTTTTGGGCTAACCTTGGCTCTTAAACGCCCCAACGTTTTTCGCAAACGGTCGGGCCCAACCGCGCCGCGCGCCAATTTGCCCGCGCGACGGACGCTGTAGAACTTTGATTTCGCGCATGATCCTTTCCGAAAATCGTTTCCGATTTTCGGGGTCATGCGTCGGGGAATGATCGATGGCGGGTCCGGGCGACAACACGCGTAACAAGTCGAAGACGGGGTCTGAAGCCGACAGCTTCAAGCGCGCCGTCACCGTCTGCATGCGCGCGATTGCCGGCGACAAGGACCTCGAGGTCGGTTTCGCCAAGGATCGGCCGGCGCTCGCCGGCAGCCGCGCCCGGTTGCCTGAACTGCCGAAGAAAGCCTCGAAGGCCGACATCGCCATCACCCGAGGGCTCGGCGATTCCATGGCGCTGAAGCGCGCCTGCCACGACACGCGCATCCACACCAGGCTGGCGCCGGAGGGCAAACAGGCCCGCGCCATCTACGATGCGGTCGAGCAGGCCCGCGTCGAAGCGATCGGCTCGCGCGCCATGCAGGGTGTGGCCAACAATATCGGCTCGATGCTCGAGGACAAATACGCCAGGGCCAACCTCATCGATGTCAAGGACAAGGCCGATGCGCCGATCGAGGAAGCGCTGGCCCTGATGGTGCGCGAAAAGCTGACCGGCCGCGCCGTGCCGAAGAGCGGCGAGCGGCTGGTCGACCTCTGGCGCCCTTGGGTCGAGGAGAAGGCAAGTGCCGATCTCGACGGACTGTCGGCAAAGCTCGACGACCAGCAGGCCTTCGCCCGTGTCGTGCGCGAGATGCTGGCTTCCATGGAAATGGCCGAGGAACTCGGTGACGACCAGGAGACCGAAGACTCCGAAGACAACGATGAAAACCAGCCGCAAGGCGAGGACCAGAGCGAGGAGGGCGGCGAAGACGATTCCGGCTCCCAGCAGTCGCAGTCGGACGATACCGAGGCGTCGTCCGACGACGAGCAATCGGCCGAGATGGAGGCATCCGATGCTACCGCCGACGACCTGTCCGACGATGACGACGCCGATGCCGAGACGCCCGGCGAGGCGCGCCGCAACGACAATCCCTTCACCAATCTGTCGAAGGACATCGATTATAAGGTCTTCACCACCGCCTTCGACGAGACGGTGGGTGCGGAGGATCTGTGCGAAGAGGAAGAGCTGGATCGGCTGCGCGCCTTCCTCGACAAGCAGCTTGCCAACCTGTCCGGCGTCGTCGGCCGGCTGGCCAACCGGCTGCAGCGCCGCCTGATGGCGCAGCAGAACCGGTCCTGGGATTTCGATCTCGAAGAGGGTTATCTCGATCCGGCGCGGCTGGTGCGCGTCGTCATCGACCCGATGCAGCCGCTGTCCTTCAAGCAGGAGCGCGACACCAAATTCCGCGACACGGTGGTGACGCTGGTGCTCGACAATTCGGGCTCGATGCGCGGCCGGCCGATCACCGTCGCCGCCACCTGCGCCGACATTCTGGCGCGCACGCTGGAACGCTGCGGCGTCTCGGTCGAGATCCTCGGCTTCACCACCCGCGCCTGGAAGGGCGGGCAGGCACGCGAGAAATGGCTGAAGGAAGGCAAGCCGCCAAATCCTGGGCGGCTCAACGATCTGCGCCACATCATCTACAAATCCGCCGACCATCCATGGCGGCGGGCGCGGCGCAATCTCGGCCTGATGATGCGCGAGGGCCTGCTCAAGGAAAACATCGACGGTGAGGCGCTGCTGTGGGCGCACAACCGCCTGATCGCCCGGCCGGAGCAGCGCAAGATCCTGATGATGATCTCGGACGGCGCGCCGGTCGACGATTCGACGCTGTCGGTCAATCCGGGCAACTATCTCGAACGGCATCTTCGGGCCGTCATCGAACTGATCGAGACGCGCTCGCCGGTCGAGCTCCTGGCCATCGGCATTGGCCACGACGTTACCCGCTACTATCGCCGCGCCGTCACCATCGTCGATGCCGAGGAACTGGCGGGCGCCATGACCGAGCAACTGGCCTCGCTGTTTGGCGAGGAAAGCATGCGCGACACGCGACGCGGCGGCATGCGGCGCGCCGGATGATTGTTTCGCGGGGCGGCTTTCGGCAGACGCTTTTCGCCGCCACAGCCCTGTTCGTTGCCGGCATCGCCTTGCCGCCTCCCATCGCTGCCGGCACCGCTTCGGTCGAGCCGATCGAAATCTCGGCACGGCTGATAGACCGGTTTCATATCGGCGGTGACGAAAAGCGGTTCGGCCCGCTCGAATTCGTCGGCGGGCTGGAAATGACCTCGCCGTCACGCGATTTCGGCGCGCTGTCGGCGTTTCGTTTCCGCAAGCCCGGCAGTGATTTCATCGGCGTCGCCGACACCGGTTTCTGGTTCTTCGGCACCATCACCCATGATGCCGACAAGCGCCCATCCGGCATCCGGAATTTCCGTATGCAGCAGATGGCCGACGAGGCGGGCCAGCTGATCGCCGAGAAATGGGAGGTCGACACCGAAGGCCTTGCGCTCAAGGACGGCATTGCCACAGTCGGCTTCGAGCACGATCACCGCATTGCACAGTTCAAGATCGAACCGGGCGACATGAAGCCGCCGTTCAGGCAGCTCGACTTCCTGATTCCAGCCTGGGAGCTTCGCCGCAATCGCGGCTTTGAGACCGTCACCCACGCCAATCCTGACGGCCAGCACCAAGGCGGGCTGGTCGTGGTCTCGGAAAAGAGCCTCGACAAGGCAGGCAACATCTATGCGGCCGTTATCGAAGGGCCGCACAAGGGCGTCTTCACTGTCAAGCGCAACGGCAATTTCGACATTGCCGACGGCGCCTTCCTGCCGGACGGCGACCTCTTGCTTTTGGAGCGCAGCTTTTCGATGGCCGGCGGCGTCAAGATGCGGCTGCGGCGCATCTATGGCGAAAGCGTCGAGAAGGGCGCGGTTGCCGACGGGCCGATGCTGATGGAAGCCGACATGGGCTACCAGATCGACAATATGGAAGGGCTCGACGTCTGGACCCGCGACGACGGCGCGCTGATGGTGTCGCTGGTCTCGGACGACAACCACTCGATGCTACAGCGTAATCTGTATCTGGAATTTGTGCTGCACGAGGATTGAGAGGCGGTCGGCAAAGGACGGCCGATAACAAGCTACAGCTTGGCGCCGGTTGCAGCAGGCCGGGGTCCGTTGGTCGCGATCCAGATGATTTGGCGTGCGCCGCGCTTGCCATTGGCTCGCACCTTGGCCTCCTCGACCGCGAAGCCCGCCTGCTTGAGCCGGCGGGTAAAACCGCTGTCGGGTCCCTGCGACCAGACCGCCAGCACGCCGCCGGGCTTGAGCGCTGCTCTCGCGCTGATCAGCCCGGCTATACTGTAAAGAGCATCGTTGGCCCTGTGGACGATCCCTTCCGGCCCATTGTCGACGTCGAGCAGGATGGCATCCCAAGCCGAGGCTTCCGATCGTATGATCTGCCCGACATCCGCCTCGCGAATGGTCACGCGCGGATCGTCGAGACAGCCGCCGAACAGCGAGGCCATCGGGCCGCGCGCCCACGCCACCACGGCGGGCACCAATTCGGCGACAACGATACCGGCAGCGGCGCCAAGCTCGGCGAGCGCGGCGCGCAGCGTGAAACCCATGCCCAGCCCGCCGATCAGGATTTTCGGCTGCCTGCGGCCGGCAATCCTTTGGCAGGACAGCCTCGCAAGCGCTTCCTCAGAACCGCTGAGGCGACTGTTCATCAGCTCGTTCGAGCCGAGCATGATCGAGAATTCGGCGCCGCGTTGTTTCAGGCGGAGCTCATGGTCGCCGTCAGGCGCTTTCGCGGTATCGAGTTGGACCCATGGGATCATGCTTGAGAACCTGTGAGCATGATCTTTTCCGAAAACCGGTTCCCACTTTCAGGGATCATGCTCTATGCCGCCAGTGCCGGCTGGCTCCAGCGGGCGGCAAGCAGCCGGTAGGGGATCAGCGCCACCACGGCGATGATCAGCTTCACGCCGAGGTCGCCGAGCGCCCATGACACCCAGCGCATGGCCTCGACCGGCAGCACGCCGATCAGCGGCGCGGTTTCGAGCGCAAAGCCATCGTTCGGGCCAGCGAAGGCGAAAGCCGCCGAAAAGGCGACCGTGAAGAACACGGCGGTGTCGAACACCGAGCCGACCAGCGTGCCGACGATCGGCGCCCGCCACCAGCTCTGCCGGCGCAACCGGTTGAACACGGTCACGTCGAGCAGCTGCGCGATCAGGAACGCGGTGCCGGAAGCCGCCGCAATGCGCACCAGCCGGTCGGCGGCCGTTTCGAATTCGATCAGGCCGTAGCGGAACAGCAAGGGCGGGATGACGACCGAGCAGATCACTGCCGCCGTGAAGCCGACAAACACGATCCGGCGCGCCACAGCCGGGCCGTAGCGGCGATTGGCAAGGTCGGTGACCAGGAAGGAGAACGGGTAGGTGAAGGCGCCCCAGGTCAGAATGTCGGCCAGCGACAGGCCGCCGACTGCACCCTGCAGCGGGAACTGCACGAGGACGTTCGACGCCACCACGACAAGCGCCATGGCCGCAACAAAGGGCAGATATCGGGAGAAAAAGCTCATTTTTTTATCCTGGGTAATGGAACCAGCGGGGTGTCATGCCGAGTTCGGACGACACTCCATTGCTGTTTGGCCATCGGATTTCTCCGAAAACCGCTTCGCACTTTTCGGTCCGATGCCGAAGGCGGCTGCCTGAAAAATTAAGCGGCCGGCTGTTCGGCGAGCTTCTTGGCGATCTGCTTCTTCAGCAGCCGCGCGCGCTGCGACAGCTCCTTGGCGTCGGCCTTGGCCAGGAACGCATCAAGGCCGCCGCGATGCTCGACCGAACGCAGCGCGTTGGCCGAAATGCGCAGGCGCACATTCTGGTTCAGCGCTTCCGAGATCAGCGTCACATTGACGAGATTGGGCAGGAAGCGACGCTTGCTCTTGTTATTGGCGTGGCTCACATTGTTGCCGGACATGACTGCCTTGGCAGTGAGTTCGCAGGTGCGGGACATGGTTCTAAACCTTCAGTTCTCGGTCTGGCCAAACATTCAACCCGCGCCGGGTGGCGCGCGGTTTCGGTCAGGCGGCCTTATGGAAAAAGTTGGCGTTCCATAGTTGCATTTCGGCGATGCGTCAAGCTCCGGCTTGCGCCCGGGTGTGACGACGTCTTTCACATAAAGGCCGAAATTCAGTCTATAAGCGGTCGCACAAGGAGATGCCAGGCTGGAGTTGCGCGCTTCTGCTGAAATCGAGGATCGATCCCGCCATGCTTCGTTCGTCTCATGCTCTCCTTGCATCGCTCGCCGTGGCGCTGCCGACGGCAATTTCTGCCGCCACGCAACAATCCTTCAAGGGCGAGTATACGGTTTCGGTCCACGGCTTCTCGGTCGCCAAGGCAAGCTTTTCCAGCAGTTACGAAGGCGATACCTATTCGATCGAAGGCAGCGTCTCCAGCGCCGGCCTCGCCACAATATTCGACGACACGCGTGGCACGGTCTCGTCGAAGGGCAAGATTTTGGGCAAGCAATTGCAGCCGCAGGCGTTCCGCGCCGACTACAAATCGGGCGACAAGGCATCGATGATCGATATCCAGTTCGCCAACGGCACTGTTACCGCGACCAAGGTCGTGCCTGCGCCGAAGAAGCGCAATTCCAAGAAATGGATACCGCTGGCCGCCAGCCATCTCGCCTCGGTGCTCGATCCGATGGCCGCCACCGTCATCCATGCCGATAGTCTCGACAAGGTCTGCGGGCGCACGGTGAAGCTCTATGACGGCGAGATGCGCGCCGATCTCAGGCTGACCTACGAGTCGAAAGGCTCGACGTCGGTGCGCGGCTACGAGGGCGATACCGTCACTTGCCGGCTGGATTTTGAGCCGGTGGCGGGTTATCGCAAGAACCGCAAATCCCTGGATTACCTGAGGAAGCGCAGCCGCATCATGGTGACGTTTGCACCGGTCGGCCAAACCGGCGTATATGCGCCGATCCACGCCACGGTCGGCACGAAAATCGGCACCCTCACCGTCAGCGCGGAGCGGTTCGAAGCGACAGAATAGGCGCGATCGCGCGCCGCCGGAGACGGACATGGGGCGCGCAACACTGATCGGCTTCTCGGCGGTCGCCATGTGGGCGCTGCTGGCGCTGCTCACGGACGCTTCCGGCGCGGTGCCGCCATTCCTGCTCTCGGCGATCACCTTCACGATCGGCACTGGCGTCGGGCTCGTCGCGCGGCTGTTCATGCCGGCCACCGCCGGGAGCGAGAAGATACCGCCGCAAGTTTGGCTGATCGGCATTGCCGGCCTGTTCGGCTATCACTTCTTCTATTTCACTGCGCTGCGCAACGCGCCGGCGGTGGAGGCGAGCCTCATCGCCTATCTGTGGCCGCTGCTGATCGTGCTCGGATCGGCGCTGATGCCGGGCGAGCGGCTGGCCTGGAACCATGTCGCCGGCGCACTGCTTGGCCTTGCCGGCACTTTTCTGATCGTCACCAAGGGCGGCGGGCTTGCCTTCGACGCGCGCTATGCATTCGGCTATGCGATGGCCGGCGTCTGCGCCGTGCTGTGGTCGTCCTATTCGCTGTTGTCGCGCCGCTTTCCGTCGGTGCCGACCAGCATCGTCACCTGGTTCTGTGCGGCCACGGCAGCGCTTTCGCTTGTCTGCCATCTGATGCTGGAAGAAACGGTGCTGCCTGTCGGCGCCGGCCAATGGCTGGCCGTGCTCGGCCTCGGGCTAATGCCGGTGGGCGCTGCCTTCTATGCCTGGGATATCGGCGTCAAGCGCGGCAACATCCAGGTGCTGGGCGCGGCAAGCTATGCCGCGCCGCTGATGTCGACGCTGGTGCTGATATCAGCCGGTTTCGCCGAACCGTCCCTGCGCATCCTCGCCGCCTGCGTGCTGATCACCGGCGGCGCAGCGCTTGCGGCGAAATCGCTGTTCTTGCGCAAGAGGGCTGCGAGCGAGGCAGGGGCGTGATGCCGTTTCCCGGCGGCATCGACGCCGACGCCAATGCGACGCTGCTGTTTTCGCTGGCCGCCGCGGTGATCTACGCCTTCACCATCGACATGCCGCCGAAGCTTGCGCGTTCCGCGGTCAAGACGCTGGCGGTGGCAATGCTCGCCGTGCTGGCGTCGCTGCAGGGCGGTCCGTGGCTGCTCATCGCTGCGCTGGCGCTCAGTGCTATCGGCGATGCGTTGCTGTCGCGCGACGGTGAAAAGGTTTTTGTCGGCGGGCTGGCCAGTTTTCTCGTGGCGCATGGGCTTTACATCGCGCTGTTCCTGCGCTCCGGCGAGGGGGTCCGGCTGCTCTCGGCCGAGCCGTGGCGCGCGGCGATTGCCGGGGCAATGGCCGTGTTCGCGCTCACCATGCATTTTGCGCTCTGGCGTCGTGTCGGCCCCGCCCTGCGCCTTCCGATCAGCGTCTATATCGCGACAATTTTTTTCATGGGCATTTCGGCTCTCACTCTGAGCAATCTCTGGGTCGTCGGCGGCGCCGTGCTGTTCATGGCGTCCGACGGGCTGCTCGCCGCGGAAAAGTTCCTGCTGACCGCTATCTCGCCGCACCGTATCTGGATGCGCCACGCGGTCTGGATGCTGTATTATGCCGCCCAGCTGGCGATCACGATGGGCTTCCTGCTGGATTAGGACTCCAGCCCGGTTCGGCCAGCTCGAAGGCGGCGAAATCGAAGCCCGGCGCCACGGTGCAGCCGGCCAGCGTCCACTCGCCCAAGCTGCGCGCCGACTGCCACCAGCCTGCCGGCACAACGATCTGCGGCCGCTCGCCCGCCGCCAGTGCCGTGCCGAGCACCTGCTCGATCACCGGCCCGTTTTCCCGATGCATCGACAGTGCCAACGGGGCGCCGGCATAGAAATGCCAGACCTCGGCGGCGTCCTTGACGCGGTGCCAGGCCGACACTTGCTCCTGCTCCAAAAGGAAATAGATCGCGGTCGAATGGCCGCGAGCGCCTTCCGCGCCATCGCGAAAGGTCTCGGCATACCAGCCGCCTTCCGGATGCGGTTTCAGGCCGAGCGCCGCGATGATTTCGGCGGAACTGGTCATTATTTCCAGCACATCATGGATGCCAGACCATCAACGGTGCTCAGAAATTATCCTTGCGCTTGCGAATTTCGGCGAACACTTCGGCGTCGGAGGCGTTCTCCATGCCGAGATGCTTTCGGATTGCCGGATCGTGCCAGCGTAGGAACGGATTGGTCGACAGCTCCTCGCCGATGGTGGTCGGCAGCGTCGGCTTGCCGTCGGCGCGCAGCGCCTCGATTTTCGCAGCGCGCTCCTTCAACGCCGAATTGGTCGGGTCGACGGTCAGCGCGAAGCGGGCGTTGGAAAGCGTGTATTCATGGCCGCAATAGACGACCGTCTCGGCCGGAAGCGCCGCGAGCTTCTTCAACGAATCGTACATCACCGGCGGCTTGCACTCGAACAGCCGGCCGCAGCCGAGCGCGAACAGCGTGTCGGCGGTAAACGCCACTTTCGACGCCGGCAGATGATAGGAGACATGGCCCGCCGTGTGGCCGGGCGTGGCGATCACGTCGATCCTCTCCTCGCCGAGGTGGATAACCGAACCCTGCTCGACGGTTTCGTCGATGCCGGGAATCTTGGCCCGTTCCGCCTCCGGTCCGACGATGCGCAGCTTGAACCGTTCCTTTAACGCCAGATTGGCCTCGACATGATCGACATGGTGATGCGTGGTCAGGATCATCGTCGGCGTCCAGCCGGTGCGCTCGATCGCGGCCAGGATCGGCGCCTCCTCGGGCGCGTCGATGATCGCGGTCTGGCCGCTTTTCGGGTCATGCACCAGCACACCGAAATTGTCGCTGCGGCACATGAATTGTTCGATTTCAACCGGCATCGCATCTCTCCACTGGAGCGGTTCATCGTTTCACGGAAGCGCCGAACCGCTCTATCTCTTTGTTTTGCGCAATTCCGGACGGAAAACCGTTTCACACTTTTCCTGGAATTGCTCTAGAGCGCCGCGCGTCCAGTTGGACGCACAAAGGACGCTTCTGACACTTTTCACCTGCTGCATCGTGTCTTCCGAAATCAAAACCGATTTCTTGCCGATGCAGCAGTCGCCGCAGACATAGGGCGCTTGCCCGCGAATGTCATCCGTCTTTGTAGAACTGGGCGCCTTTGTTGAACTTGGACAGCATCGAAGATAGCGTGCCGCGCATGCATTCCGATATCGTCGACCTTCGCTCCTTTTATTCGACCACGCTCGGGCGATTGGCCGAACGCTCGATCACCATGGCGTTGTCCTCGATATGGGCTGTCGTGCCCAATGAGCGGCTGGTCGGCCTCGGCTACACCTTGCCGTGGCTGGAGCGGTTCGGCACCGATGCCGAACGTGTCTTTGCCTTCATGCCGGCAACGCAAGGCGCGGTGGTCTGGCCGGCCACCGGGCCGACCGCGACCGCGCTGGTCTTCGATGAGGAATTGCCGTTGGTCGATGCCTCCATCGACCGCATGCTGCTCGTCCATTCACTCGAACATGCCGAGAACCCGCGCGAGACGCTGAACGAAATCTGGCGGGTGCTGTCGCCCGCCGGCCGCGTCGTCATCGTCGTGCCCAACCGGCGCGGTGTCTGGGCCCGTTTCGAGCATACGCCGTTCGGCAGCGGCCGGCCTTTCTCGCGCGGCCAACTCACCGAATTGCTGCGCGAAGCGAATTTCACGCCCGCGGCCTGGTCCGACGCACTGTTCTTCCCGCCATCGCGGCGACGCTTCATGATGCGGTTCCACAATGTGCTGGAGCGCGCCGGCCGCAGGTTCTGGCCGATCTTTTCCGGCGTCATCGTCGTCGAGGCGCAGAAGCGGCTCTATCAGGGTGTGCCGGTCGTCCAGCGCGCCTCTCGCCGCGTCTTCGTGCCGGTTTTCTCGCCGCATGGGGCCACAAGGCTCGGCCGGATATCGCCGACCGGGAACGCGCCGTCGCCGGGCCGTCGATGACGTTTTCGTGATCGGAATCGCGCTTTTTCCCACCTATCTGTCGTGGGCGGGTTTGCTACCCGATTGAGTCGACTTGTTCACCGGTTTCAGCACCGCTTGCGAAGGGTCTTCATCAATGGCCGATCATCCGGATTTCGAGGCCAGCGCCAAGCCGATTGCCGCGTCGGTCGAAGCCAGCAGCCTGCGCGACCAACTGGCGACAATCAGGCTGGCGCTGGCGAAGTCGCCGATCCGCAAACAACTGCTCTGGGCTTGCCTCGGCATCGTCGCCGTCATTGTGGCAACCTCGATCGGGCAGGTTCTGCTCAATCGTTGGAACGAGCCCTTTTACGACGCGCTGGCTCGGCGCGATATGCAGGGTTTCCTGCACCAGCTTCTGGTGTTTGCCGCCATCGCCGGCGGGCTTGTGGTGCTCAATGTCGGCCAGACCTGGCTCGACCAGACGATCCGGCTGAAGCTGCGTGAGGCGTTGACCCTCGATCTGATCGGTGAATGGATGCGGCCGGCGCGGGCTTTCCGGCTCGCCAACGCCGGCGCCATCGGCGTCAACCCCGACCAGCGCCTGCAGCAGGATGCCGGGCATCTCTCCGATCTTTCTACAGGTCTCGGCATAGGGCTATTGCAGTCGTTCATTCTGCTTGTTTCGTTCGTCGGCGTCCTATGGTCGCTGTCTTCCGGCTTCGTCTTCCATGTCGGCGGCTATTCGCTGGCGATTCCGGGCTACATGGTGTGGGCCGCAATCCTCTATGCCGGCACCGCCTCCTGGCTGAGCTGGCTGGTCGGACGGCCGCTCATCCGCTTCAACAGCGACCGCTATACGCGCGAGGCGGAGCTGCGCTCCTCGGTGGTCCGCGTCAACGAGAATGTCGATGCCATCGCGCTTGCGCACGGCGAGGCCGACGCGCGACGGCGGCTTGAGCTCGACCTCGGCACGGTGCTGGGCGCGATACGGCGCATCTACAGCGCCCAGATCAATCTTTCCTGGGTGACCGACACCTATGGCTGGATCACTGTCGTCGCGCCGATCCTCGTCGCCGCGCCGGTCTATTTCGCCGGTGACATCAGCTTCGGCGGGCTGATGATGGCTGTCGGCGCCTTCAACCAGGTGCATTCCTCGTTGCGCTGGTTCATCAACAATATCGGCGGCATCGCCGATTGGCGCGCCACGCTGATGCGCGTCGCCGATTTCCGCATCGCGCTTGCCGAAACGGATGTGCTCCACCATAGCGAGAGGCGCATCGAGTTCGGCGAAAATCCGGACGGCAGGCTGACATTCGACAAGCTCGAAATTGCGTCGCGGGATGGATGCACCAAGCTCGCCGAGCCCCATGTCGAGATCCGCGCCGGCGAGCGCGTCATGATCACCGGAGATCCGCGCGCCGGCAAGACGCTGTTCTTCCGCGCCATTGCCGGTCTGTGGCCGTGGGGAAGCGGGCGGATCGGCATGCCGGCCGGAGAGGTGCCGGCCTTCGTTCCCCGAAAACCCTATTTCCCGCTCGGCACGCTGCGCGAGGTGCTCGACCACGCCGATGCCGCGGTCAGCGACGCCGAGATCTCGGCGGTGCTTGCCGAGGTCGGTCTCGGGCGGCTGTCATCCTCGCTCGACCGGCCGGCGCGCTGGGAGCGCGAATTGAGCGATGACGAGCAGCGCCTGCTTGCCTTTGCCCGGCTGGTCTTGCGGCAGCCGAAATGGGTGATCATCGATGAGGCTTTGGACACGTTCGACGGCGCGACGCTGCGGCGGGTGCTGTCGATGCTGGAGGCGCGTCTTGCCGACGCCGCGATCCTCAATATCGGCCGTGGCCAGCAGAATATTGAATTCTTCCCGCGCTCATTGGCGATCGTGAAAGATTTCGAGCGACCGGCTCTCAAGCCAGTCCGCGTCAGGGCCGGCGCGATCGAACCACCCCCGGCCGTCGCCAAAGCCCACCAACAGGCATAGCCGGCCGTAAGCTTTATTTTGCCGTGATCGCGGCGAAAGATTGCCGGCATCGTTCGGAAGCCTGCGGCGTTGGATTCATGCGACACGCTTTGAGTCTTTGCTTCGATGCTTGTCGTTACCCCAAAGCCGCTGCGCGCTTTTGGGCGACCTGCGTCTGCCTGCTTGCCTGCCTTGCCCGTGCCCAGGCAGCACCTTTGGCCGCGCCTGCCGACACCATTGCCGTGGACGTCGAACTGGTGCTGGCGGTCGACATCTCGCACTCGATGGACGAAAAGGAATTCGCCCTGCAGCGCGCCGGCTATGTCAAGGCGCTGCGCCACCCCGACTTCATCAATGCGGTGCGTTCGGGCGTGAACGGCCGCATTGCGCTGGCCTATTTCGAATGGGCAGGCACCGTCCGCGACGACGCCGTCATTGCCTGGCAGGTCATCGACGATGCCGAGAGCGCCGAGGTATTCGCCGGCAAGATCGAGGCGCGCCCGTTCAGGAGCTTTCGCGGCACCTCGATTTCCAGTGCGCTCGCCTTCGGCGCCAAGCTTTTGGATGGAGCCGCCTTCGACGCGACGCGCAGCGTCATCGACATCTCAGGCGATGGCCCCAACAATATCGGGATGCCCGTCGCCACGACACGCGACGCCGCGATAGCAAAGGGCATCGTCATCAATGGCCTGCCGATCCTGATGAGCCCGTCGCCCAGCTTCAGCCATCTCCACCAATACTATGCCGAGTGCGTCACTGGCGGGCCAGGCTCCTTCGTGCTGCCGGTCTATGCCGCTTCGGAATTCGTGACCGCCATACGCCGCAAGCTGGTCCTCGAGGTCAGCGGTGTTACCGATCCTAATGCCGGTCCCGGGGCCGATCCCGGGTCCGTCCCGGTCGACGCGGCAGCACCGGTCGACTGTTTGCAAGGCGAGCGCGGTCGGCGGTTTTTCTCCGATCCGTATTTTCCGGAACTTGATCGTTAGACCTCGACGAACGGCGATCAGTCCCAGATGTCTCCGGACTCGGGCCGGCTGGCCGAAGCGACGGGTCGCCGTTATCGCTTCAGCAGGAACACCGCCTGCTGGCCAAAGAAATTCCAGAACCACCATGGCATCGACAGGCCGATTTTCTGGCCATTGGCGTCGAGCGCGGTTGCCTTTTCCACCGTTGCGCCGAGCTCTTCGCAGAGATTGACGAAGTCGCGGATGGTGCAGAAATGGATGTTGGGCGTGTCGTACCAGGAATAGGGCAGGTCCTTGGTCACCGGCATCCGCCCTTCGACGAACAGCGAAAGGCGAACCCGCCAGTGGCCGAAATTGGGGAAGGAGACGATGGCGTGGTTGCCGATCCTGAGCAACTCGTCGAGCACCAGCTTCGGGTTGCGGGTCGCCTGCAAGGTCTGCGACAGGACGACGAAATCAAAACCCTTGTCGGGATAGAATTTGAGGTCCTTGTCGGCGTCGCCCTGGATGACGGACAGGCCGCGTGCCACGCATTCGTTGACGCCGCGCTGCGACAGTTCCATCCCACGGCCGTCGACCTGCTTCGTTGCCTGCAGCAATTCGAGCAGCAGGCCATCACCGGAGCCGACGTCCAGCACCCGCGACTGCGGCGGGATGAGATCGGCGACGACTTCGAGGTCGACGCGCTGGGCGTGGTTGACACTCATGATCGTGCCTCTTGACTGGCGCATGACCTTGATCCGAAAAGTCTGCAACTTTTCGGGGCCATGCGCTGATGCCTGGCGCAAGATGCCGGTTCGAACAGGCTGTAATCTTTGGGGGTCATGCGCTGAGCCCCCTGGCGCGGGCCGCCGACGCGATGAAGCCGTTGATGGCGGCGAACAGCTCCGGCTCGTCGAGCAGGAAGGCGTCGTGGCCGCGATCGGTCTCGATCTCGACGAAGGACACCGAGGCGCCGGCCGCGTTCAGCGCGTGAACGACCGAGCGGCTCTCCTCGGTCGGGAACAGCCAGTCGCTGGTGAAGGAGACCAGGCAGAAACGGGTCCTGGTGCCGGCAAAGGCGTCGGCCAGCCGGCCGCCATGATCGGCGGCGAGGTCGAAATAGTCCATCGCCCGGGTCATGTAGAGATAGGAGTTGGCGTCGAAGCGGTCTACGAAGGTCATGCCCTGATGGCGCAGATAGCTCTCAATCTGGAAGTCGGCGTCGAAACCGAAGGTGAGCGCTTCACGGTCCTGCAGGTTGCGGCCAAACTTCCGGTGCAGGGCCGCCTCCGACAGATAGGTGATGTGAGCGGCCATCCGCGCCACAGCCAGTCCCTTTTCCGGGCGCTTGCCCTGCTCGAAATACTTGCCGCCATGCCAGTCGGGATCGGCCATCACCGCTTGCCGGCCGACCTCATGGAAGGCGATGTTCTGCGAGGAATGGCGCGCGCCGGTGGCGATCGGCAGCGCTGAGAAAACGCGCTCCGGATAGCTCGACGCCCATTGCAGCACCTGCATGCCGCCCATCGAGCCGCCGAGCACCGAGAACAGTTTTTCGATGCCGAAATGGTCGACCAGCATCAACTGCGCCCGCACCATGTCGCGGATGGTGATGATCGGCAGGTCGAGCCCGTACGGCTTGCCGGTGGCGGGATTGGTCGAGGCGGGGCCGGTCGAGCCGAGGCAGCCGCCGATGACGTTCGAGCAAATGACGAAGAAGCGGCTGGTGTCGATGATCTTGCCGGGGCCGATCAGCACTTCCCACCAGCCCGGCTTGCCGGTCACTGGATTGGTGCTGGCGACATGCTGGTCGCCGGTCAGTGCATGGCAGACGAGGATGGCGTTGGAGCGGGCGTCGTTGAGCGTGCCGTAGGTCTTGTAGGCGATCTGGAACGGCGACAGCAGCGTGCCGGCATCGAGCTTGAGCGGCTTGTCGGCGCCGAACCGCAACACCGGGCTCGACGGCTCGTCGGCCTCGTTGTTGGTTCTTTTCGTGCGCAGCGCGACCATCGCATCCTCTTACATTAACCCATCGTGTTTTCCGAAAGTCGATTAAGATTTTCGGGTCGATGCGACTGTCCGGCCGGCTGCGGACAACAAAAAAACCGGCATTGCCTTCGCAAAGCCGGTTACAAGATGCAAACGGCCCTTTAGCGAGTTGTTTAACGTGGCTGCAAGCCGACCGGCCAAATCACCACGGGATTTCGCCTTCTTCTAGGACCGGCGCGCCTCGCCGTCAACGGCCAGCCACGCACCGATCATTGCCGCCTCTCGACATTCCAGGCCACGGCTTGTATTTCCGCGGCGGCTTCCAGTGTGGCGGATCCGAAATTCGCATCGCGTTGGAGCAGCGGAAGCGTTCTCGACGGATTTTTGCAATATGAACCAAGTATCGGATCAGGCACGTCCAACGCCCCGCGCGGGGATCATGGACATCGAAGCCTATGTGCCGGGCAAAAGCACGGCGCCGGCCGGCGTTGCCAAGGTCCACAAATTGTCGTCGAACGAGAACCCGCTCGGCCCCTCGCCGAAAGCAATAGAAGCCGCGCGCGACGTCGCGGCCAAGCTCGACATATATCCCGACGGCACCGCCAGGCGCCTGCGGGAGGCGATCGCCGAGGTGCATGGCCTCAACCCGGCGAACATAGTTTGTTCCAATGGTTCCGACGAGATTCTGGGCCTGCTTGCGCAGACCTATCTCGCGCCGGGCGACGAGGCTGTGATCACCGAACACGGATTCATGGTCTACAAGATCTACATCCAGTCGGCAGGTGCTGTCCCGGTCTCGGTCAAGGAAACCAAGGAGCGCGCCGACGTCGATGCGATCCTCGCTGCGGTGACGCCGCGTACGCGGATCATTTTCCTCGCCAATCCCAACAACCCAACCGGCACCTATTTGCCGTTCCAGGAGGTGCGCCGCCTGCATGCTGGCCTGCCTCGAAACGTGCTTCTGGTGCTGGATGCAGCCTATGCCGAATATGTCCACCGCAACGATTATGAAGCCGGCGTCGAACTGGTGGCTGGTGCGGAAAACGTGGTTATGACCCGCACCTTCTCCAAGCTCGGCCTTGGCGGTGCGCGGATCGGCTGGATGTACGCGCCGATGCATGTCATCGATGCGATCAACCGGGTGCGGGGTCCCTTCAACGTCAACGCGACGGCAATCGAGGCCGGCATTGCCGCGATCCGCGACCGCGCCCATGTCGAGCGAAGCGTGGCGCATAACGCGACCTGGCTGACCTGGGTCAGCGAGGAATTGACCAGGCTCGGACTGCGGGTGACGCCGAGCGTCGGCAATTTCGTCCTCATCCACTTTCCCGAGGACAAAAAACATTCTGCGGCAGCCGCGGACGATTACCTCTGTGCGCGCGGCTACATATTGCGGCGCGTTTCCGGTTACGGCTTCCCAAATGCGCTGCGCATGAGCATCGGCACCGAAGAGGCCAATCGCGGCGTTGTCGCCGCCCTCGCGACATTTCTGAAAAGCTAGAACACCATGACATCACCGATGTTCGAAAAGATCGCGCTGGTCGGCATCGGCCTGATCGGCTCGTCGCTGGCCCGCGTCATCCATCGGGAAGGCCTTGCCGGTCACGTCGCCATCTCGACGCGCAGCGAAACGACGCTGGCGCGGGCGAAGCAACTCGGCCTCGGCTCCTCCTACACGACTGATGCGAAAGAGGCGGTCGGCGATGCCGACCTGGTCATCGTTTCGGTGCCGGTCGGTGCTTCAGGCGAGGTCGCCGAGGAAATCGCGCCGGCGCTGAAGCCGGGCGCCATCCTCACCGATGTCGGCTCGACCAAGGCGTCCGTCATCGCGCAGATGCAGCCGCATGTGCCTGCCGGCGTGCATTTCATTCCCGGCCATCCGCTGGCCGGCACTGAAAAATCGGGTCCGGACGCCGGCTTTGCCGAACTGTTCGAAAACCGCTGGTGCATCTTCACGCCGTTGCCCGGCACCGATCCGGCCGCCTTGGAAAAGCTCTCGGAATTCTGGCGCCGTTGCGGCTCCAACATCGATACGATGGATCCCCAGCATCACGACATGACATTGGCCATCGTCTCGCACCTGCCGCACATCATCGCCTATAACATCGTCGGCACCGCCGACGACCTGGAGTCGGTGACCAAGTCCGAGGTCATCAAATATTCGGCCTCCGGCTTTCGCGACTTCACGCGCCTTGCCGCTTCCGACCCGACGATGTGGCGGGACGTCTGCCTGCACAACAAGGATGCCATCCTCGAAATGCTGGCGCGGTTCTCGGAGGATCTGGCCTCGCTGCAGCGGGCGATCCGCTGGGGCGACGGCGAAAAGCTGTTCGACCTGTTCACCCGCACCCGCGCCGTGCGCCGCTCGATCATCGAGGCCGGCCAGGACATCGACGTGCCGGACTTTGGCCGGCAGGCAGTCGAGCATCCGGCCAAGGGATAGAGCATCGGACCCGAACCGGTTTTAGGTGAAATCCGATGCTCAAGCAAAAGATAGAGCGGCGGTACCATCCGATTTGAAGGCCGCCTCGCGCTCAATCCGGCCAGTGAGCCGCCATCATCGCCAGTGTCTCGGCCCTGTCCGGCGCGCCCAGCCTGCCGCCGAAGCGCAGGCATTTGAGCGCGGCGGCGGCGCTGGCAAAGCGCAATGTCCGTTCGATCGGCATGGCCTCGGCCAGCCCGACGGCAAAGGCGCCATGAAACACGTCGCCGGCGGCAAGCGTATCCACTGCCTTGATCCTTGGCGCGGCGACGTGGCGCACCGACGCCACCGAACGGTCGAACCACCAGCTTCCCGCTGCGCCGCCGGTCACCGCTACGAATGCATCGGTGCGTCTGGCCAGCGCTTCACAGGCCTCCTGCGGGCCTCGCTCCTCGCCGCAGAGGATGAACGCCGCCGGCTCCGACGCGACGATGTGCGAGGCGAGCGGAAACAGCCGTTCCAGCACGGCCCGTGGCGCGGTGTCGGCATCGAGTATGGCTGGACGGCCGTTTGCGCGCGCCGCCGTCAGGGCCAGAGCTGCCGCGCCCGGCCAGCGCACGTCGACCAGGACGGCGTCGAATGCGGTGAGATCCTGAATGGGGAGCGCTTCGGGGTCGGCCTGCGCGAGCTTGTCATAGAATGGAACAATAATGCGCTCGCCATTGGTGTCGACCAGGATGGCCGACAGTGCCGACCGCGCGCCGGCGACGCGCCGGACAAAGCTGCAATCGACGCCTTCGGCCTCAATGCCTGCGACCAGCTGATCGCCGACGAGGTCGTCTCCCGCGCTCGCCCACAGCGATACCTCCGCGCCGAGGCGGCGTGCGGCGCAGGCCGCGCTCGAAGCCATGCCCGAGGCGATCTGGACGCCGTCGGACGCGATGAACTTGCCCTGACGCGCCGGAAGCGTGTCGACGCGAAGGATCGTATCGAGCGTCAGCGCGCCAACACTCAGGAGCTTCACCGGGCGGTTCATCTATCTTCCTGTTTGGCCATGGTCTTTCCGAACTGGAGGTTCGCAATCATCGCCTAATCAACCGGCTTGATGCTGCCCAGAGGGATAAAACCGAGCGAGGCCTTGCCCTTGACGATCTTGAGCGGCATCGACGGTTCGTTGCCAAGCAGCGCCAGCCCGGCAAAGCCGGTTTTGATCTGGCTCTTCTGCTCGGGAATGGCTTTGCCGAGGATTTCCGCCACCGCCTTCGGATCGCTGAACCTGATCATCAAATCGGCGTCGATCAGCCCGTCGGCATCGACCGAGACCGGCCCGGAAACGGTGACGCGCGCGCTTCCCGACGACAGATCGAGCTTGCCGATATCCACCGCCTGGCCGCGCAGGCTCTCTGTTTGTGTCTTGATCAGCGCCACGCCGTTCTTCAGCGTCACGTCGCCGCTGCCGTCGAGCGGCGGCAGCACGCGGCCATCGATCGCGCCCGGATCGATTTCGAGATCGGTAAAACCCCCGGCATAGTCGATGTCCTGGCCGTTCGGACGCAATTCTCCGACCGCTGTCCCAGCGCTGAACAGCTCGACCGGGTCTGTGCCATCGGCGGGATCGGTCTGGGCTGACAGAGCCTCTGCCTCCAGTGAAACGCGCTGGGGCAGGGGCCAGGACAGTTTGACGTTCGCTCGCAGATTATCCCAGTCGATCCACAGCGGCGCCATCCCCGGCACGGAGGTCCTGAGCGGCCCCTGCAGGTCGGCGCCAGGGGACAGGATCTGGGTGATGTGCGTGACTGCTTTGAGGCTGCCGAGCGAGGCGGCGACGTTCCTGCTGTCGTCCTGATAAGCCAGGCTGTCGCAGGTAACGGCGAAGCTTAAGGGGTAGCCGCTGACCGTGAGATTGACGCAGTCCGCCTCGATGCCATTGCCGTTGAACTCGGCCACCGCTTTGCCGGCTTCGCTCTTGACCTTGTCTGCCAGGTAGAACCAGCCGGCGCTGTAGAGGCCAAACAGCACGACGATGAAAACGCCGAGCCAGAACAGCCGGCGGAGAAAATTCGGCGGGCGTTCGTCATTTGACGTCATGCTGCGGCTCTCGTTGGCGCGTGTTGCAGAGGTGTCGTTTCCGGCAAGATCGGGTAGACGGAGACGGATTGAAAAAAACACCGATTCCAGTGCGGTGCTGCAACCAGGCTTGGCGATATGGGCGATTTTTGGGTTTTTGGCTACGGCTCGCTGATCTGGCGGCCGGGATTTGCGCATGTCGAGACGCGGCGGGCCCGCCTCCATGGCTATCGCCGCTCGCTGTGCGTCTACTCCTTCGTGCATCGCGGCACGCGCGAACGGCCCGGCCTGGTGCTCGGCCTCGACCGTGGCGGCTCCTGCATCGGGCTGGCTTTCCGCGTCCCCGGCGATCTGCGCAACGAGGTCATCACCTATCTGCGCGAACGCGAGCTGGTCACCAATGTCTATCTCGAGCGCATGCTTAGCATTCGCCTCGACAAGGGGGACACGCGTGAGGCCGACAAGGGTGGGGGCGACACAGACGGAGGCGAGACGGTCGAGGCTGTCGCCTATGTCGTCGACCGTACCCACGAGCAATATGCCGGTGCGCTCGATGCGGCCGATGCGGCGAGCGTCGTTCGCGGCGCCGTCGGCCAGTCGGGAAAGAATGAGGACTACGTGTCCAGCACGCTGGAGCACCTCGAGGCGCTGGGGATCCGCGACCATTGGCTGGAAGAGGTGGCGAAACGGATCGCGCCTTTGTGAAGCGCTGGTCGGTGGAAAAGTCGGCCGGCCCTTTGACGTTGGTGCGACCCGCCATAGGTTAAGCCGGTCACGGGGCTTTTCGCCCGCTTCTTTCCATTCCCCACGGAGATCAGTCTTGCAGAAACGTCGTCTCGGTCAAACCGACCTGTCCATCGCGCCGCTGGTTCTGGGTGGCAACGTCTTCGGCTGGACCGCCGACGAGAAAACCTCTTTCGACCTGCTCGACCGGTTCGTCGGCGCCGGCCTCAACGCCATCGACACCGCCGATGCCTATTCGCGCTGGGTTCCCGGCAACAAGGGCGGCGAATCCGAAACGATCATCGGCAAATGGATGAAAAGCCGCGGCAATCGCGACAAGGTTGTGGTGATCACCAAGGTCGGGTCGGACATGGGGCAGGGCAGGAAAAACCTCTCCGCGGCCTATATCGAAAAGGCCATCGATGCGTCGCTGCAGCGGCTGCAGACCGAAGTCGTAGATCTCTATCTGTCGCACTGGCCGGACCCGGCCACCCCCTACGAGGAAACGCTCGGCGCCTATCAAAAGCTGCTCGACAAGGGCAAGATCCGCCACGTTGGCGCCTCCAATCTCGATGCTGGCCAGTTGCGCGCCGCGCTGGACGTGGCAAGCTTGCGGGGCCTGCCGCGCTATTCGGTGCTGCAGCCGGAATACAATCTCTACGATCGCGCCTCTTTCGATGGACCGCTGCGCGATTTGTGCATGGCCGAGGACATCGGCGTCATCACCTATTTCAGCCTCGCCAAGGGGTTTTTGAGCGGCAAGTACCGCAGCGAAGCCGATCTCGGCAAAAGCGCGCGTGGCGACGACGTGAAGAACTATCTCAACGCGCGCGGCATGCGCGTCCTGGCGGCACTCGACGCCGTGTCGGCACGTCACGCGGCCAAGCCGGCGGAAGTGGCGCTCGCCTGGGTGATTGCGCGGCCCGGCGTCACCGCGCCGATCGCCAGTGCCACGACATTGGATCAGGTAGACAGCCTCGTCCGCGCCGCATCATTGGAGTTCGGTCCGGACGATATCGTCGAGCTCGACAGCGCGAGTGCTTAGACGCCAGCGCGAAGCGGTGGCTTGATCAAACAGCAACCAAGAACCGGGCGCGGCCTGCGCCGGAAAGGCTCCCTGCACGATCGTTCAAGACACCCTGTTGTGCCCTGCCATACCATTGCCGGCATCGCCTGGATACTGGTATACAGATGGCCGAACAGGTCTTTTCCCATCCGGAACTATGGCAGCAATTGCTCGCGCTTGTGCTGGCATCGGCGGTCGTGATGGGCAGTCCGGGGCCGACGACGATAAGCGTCACCGCCGTCGGCGCCGCCTTCGGCCTGCGCGATTCGCTCCGCTATGCCTCGGGTATCATTCTTGGTACGGTCGCCGTGCTTTTGGTCGTGGCGACGGGCATTACGACCATGCTCGCCTCTGTGCCGACGCTCACACCGCTCCTGGCGGTGGCATCCGCAGCCTACATCCTCTACCTCGCCTTCAAGATAGCAACGGCCCCGCCTCTGGCAGCGCGTAGCGGCGGGGCGGCACGTCCCACATTTCTCGGCGGGTTTCTGCTGGCCGTCGCCAACCCGAAAGCCTATGTGGCGATTGCCGCCGTATTTGCCGGCACGTCGTCCGCCGGTGAGCTCGATGCAGGGCTCAGGCTGGCGGTCCTCGCTTCGATGATCGTCGCCATCCATGTCCTGTGGCTTCTCGCCGGGGCGGCCTTTGCGCGCTTCCTGCGCAAGCCGCTGGCCTCGCGGATCATCAATCTGACGTTCGCGGCAACACTGGTTTTGACCACGGCGCTGGCTGTGATTCCTTAGGGGATAGTAGCCGACCAAGCAGATGGTTCAGGCCGGGGTACCGGAGCCAAGTTCCCTCAGCCGCTTTACCGCCGTCGGCGGCATTGGCGGCGGGTTGGGCGCCTGGGACGCCTCGATGAGCAGCTGGTCGCAGGCGGCTTCCGTCTCGCCGATCAGCCGTTCCATGAATTCTTCCTTGCCCAAACCCGCCGGGATCGGCGGCAGGAAGCGGGCCTTGATCGTGCCGGGATAGCGCAGGAATTTCCGCCGCGGCCAGTAGAGGCCGGCGACATGGGCGACCGGCACCACCGGAATGCCAAGCTGGATATAGAGCTCGACGATGCCGTATTTATAGGCCGGCTCGTCGCCCGGCGCCCGGCGCGTGCCCTCGGGATAGATGATCAGTTGGCGGGGATTGCGCGCCAGTTCCTGCCTGGTCGCGGCGACCACCGCTTTCAGCGCCTTCGAGCGGCTGCCGCGGTCGACCGGGATCATCCGCATTTTCAGGATGTACCAGCCGAAGAACGGGATCCAGGTCAGTTCCCGCTTCAGGATGTAGATCGGATCCTGCAGGAACGGGAAAAAGGCGATCGCGTCCCAGAAGGACTGATGCTTCGGCGCCAGGATGAAGGAACCCTCGGGCAGGTTTTCCTGGCCGGTGATCTCGCTTTTGGTGCCGGCGATCTTGTCATAGAGCCACATGCTGGTGTGTGACCAGAATTTCGGCACGAACCAGGCGCGGTGGCGCGGCGACAGGAAATAGTACGGGGTCCAGAGGATCATCTGGACGATCAGATTGACGTAGAAGACGAAGTTGAACGCCAGCGAGCGGACATAAAGCATGCAGGAAGAGCCCGGTGAGGAGGTGTGCGTTGGTTACACCAAGCGCGGGCAAAAAGGAAACGGTGCGATGGCCCGTTCGTCAGGTCTGCCACGTCTCTTGCACCAGCCGTTTCTTCAGGCGTGGGGCGGCGAAATCGAAGAACGCACGCAGTTTCACCGGCAGCAGACCCTGGCCGGCATGCACGAGGCTGACCGGCCATGGCTGCGGCTCGAATGCCTCCAGCACGGTGCGGAGGGTGCCCGACCGCACTGCAGCTGTGATCTGGTAGGAAAGCACCCTCGTCAACCCGATGCCGGCAATCGCGGCATCGATCGCCGCTTCCGCGGTGTTGACCCGAAGCCGTGAGCGGATCGGAACGGTGAGTTCGGTCTTGCCCGTGGCAAAAGTCCATGCGGCGGGAGCGGTGAGTCCCTCGAAGGTGACGCAGTCGTGTGCCGCGAGGTCTTTCGGCGTCCGCGGTGTGCCGTGCTCGGCCAGATAGGCAGGGCTCGCGCAAACAACGCGCCGAATCGAGCCGATGCGGGTGGCCACCAGGCTGGAGTCGGGAAGCTGGCCGATGCGGACGGCGAGATCGATGTGCTCCTCGGTCAATTGGGTTATCCGGTCCGCAAGCATCAGCCGAATAGCCACGTCGGGGTAGGCAGCGAGAAAGCCGGTGACGACCGGCAGCACATGCAGGCGGCCAAAGACGATCGGTGCGGTGATGATCAGTTCGCCTGTCGGGGCGCTGTATTCGCCGGCGGCAGTCCGCTCGGCCTCGCCGACCTCGTCGAGAATGCGACGGCAGGCAGCGAGGTAGGCGTGACCTGTGTCGGTCAGCGTCAGCTGCCGCGTCGAGCGATTCAGAAGACGCGTCTTCAGATGCCGCTCCAGGTCGGAGACCTTGCGGCTGACCGTTGCAAGCGGGATGCCGAAACGGCGTCCGGCGGCCGAAAGGCTGCCGGCCTCCGCCGCGGCGACAAAAAGCGACATGGCCTCGAGGCGATCCATATTTCTCCCGGAAAATGGAAGGATAGGTTGCAAATATGGCATCTACATCCGAGCGATGGAAGGGGCCATGTTTTGGCGGCGAGCTGATCAACGAGAAGGAATGCCGATGCCCCGTATCCCTACACCAGCGTCCATAGAGGCCGCGCCTGCTGCGTCGCAGCCGATGTTACATGCCGTCGAGAAGCAACTCGGCGTCGTGCCTAACCTCTTCAGGCTTGTTTCCAATAGCCCGGCTGCGCTTGAAGGCTATCTCAGCCTGTCTGGAGCGCTTGCCAAAGGCCGACTGCCCGCGCCGACGCGCGAGCGCATTGCTCTGGCGGTTGCCGAGGTCAATGGCTGCAACTACTGCCTTTCCGCTCACACCTATCTCGGCAAGAATCTCGCCAAGCTTGATGATGCCGAAATGGTCGCCAATCGCGCGGGCAGTTCCAACGATCTCAAGGCCGCCGCAGCCGTGCGTTTCGCCACCAAGATTGCGCGCGACCGCGGCCATATCGGTGACGAGGATCTCAGCGCCGTCAGGCTCGCAGGCTACGACGATGCGCAGATCATCGAGATCGTCCAGCATGTCGCTCTCAATGTCTGGACCAACTATGTCAATGAGGTCGCCAGGACGGAAATCGACTTTCCGGTCGTTTCTGCCCGCAGGGCAGCCTGAGTCAGTCGCAAGGGAGTTCCCATGTCTGAAAGCCGCCCGCCGCTCCCGCCATTCACCGCCGAGACCGCCGCGCAGAAGGCACGCATGGCTGAGGCTGCCTGGAACTCCCGTGATCCGGCACGGGTCGCGCTTGCCTACACAATCGACAGCCGCTGGCGCAACCGGGCCGAGTTCCTGCAAGGGCGCGAGGCTATCCAGACATTCCTCACACGCAAATGGGGTCGCGAACGCGACTACCGGCTCATCAAGGAGGTCTGGGCCTTCCGCGACAACCGTATCGCCGTGCGTTTCGCTTATGAATGGCACGACCACAGCGGCTCGTGGTTTCGCAGCTACGGCAATGAGAACTGGGAGTTCGATGAGCTTGGATTGATGCGCCTGCGCATCGCCAGCATCAACGACCTGCCGATCCTCGAGGCCGACCGCAAATATCATTGGCCGCTTGGCCGCCGGCCGGACGGTCATCCCTCTCTATCGGAACTCGGCCTTTGAAGGAGGCTTTCGATGAATGCTCAAGTCATCACCAGCGATGTCGCCTTTACGCCAACCGTCAGGGCGATCCAGGCCCGCAAAGGCTCACGCGAGGCCTATGCCCGCGTCGAACAGCGCGGCAGTTGGCAAGCTGATATCACGCCCGATCTCGCCGCCTTCATCGAGGCGCAGACCAGCGTCTTCCTGTCGACGGCCAATGGTGAGGGCCAGCCCTACATCCAGCATCGCGGCGGGCCGGCCGGCTTCCTCAAGGTGCTTGACGAGCGGACGATCGGCTTCGTCGATTTCTCTGGCAACAGGCAATTCATCACCCAGGGCAATCTGGACGACAACCCGCGCGCTTTCCTGTTCCTGATCGACTATGCGCATCGGCAGCGCATCAAGATTTGGGGCACCGCGCGGGTCGTCGAGCAGGACGCCGAACTGATGGCGAAGCTGCTGCCGGAAGGCTACAAGGCGCGCCCGGAGCAGATCATCCTGTTCACGGTTTCGGCCTGGGATTCCAATTGCCCGCAGCACATTCCACAGCATTTCGAAGCGGCCGATGTGGCGGCGGCGCTGGCTGAGCGGGACAAGCGTATCGAACGTCTCGAACACGAGATCACGCGGCTGCGCAGCGTCTCAAGCGCCACGCTCAAGGAATGATAGCGCTGCCGGTTCCAGATCGGCTCAGTTCGGCGCAACAGCCTCGGCCAGCGCGATGCCGGTTGGCGTTGGCTTGACCGGCACGATGCCGCGCGCCAGCGCCAGCAGATATTTGTTGTATTCGGTGAACAGCACGCGCAAGGCTCTCGGCTTGGTCAGCCAGCCGCCATTGCCAAGATTGCTGTTGACCACCGGATAGGGCTCGAGCTTGGCCTTGTGCAGCAGCCGGCCCATTTCCAGCAGGCTGCGCGGCATGTGATAGTTGTTGGTGACGAGAATCACGGTGCCATAGGCGTGGTCTTCCACCCACTTGGCACTTTCCTCGGCATTGCCGATCGTGTCGAGCGCGGCACGGTCGATGTCGACGCAGCAGGAAAACAATTCCTTGTCGCCGCGGGTCGCGACCTGAAGCTGGCGGCGGCTGGCGGAAGGATGCACGCCACTGATCAGCAGCCGCTCGCCCTTGCCGGACGCCAGCAGGCCCATGGCCGCGTCGAGACGCGAATGGCCGCCGGTCAGCACGATGATGGCATCGGCCCTTGCCGGATTGGCGGGCGTCGCGAGACGGCTGACGGTGCTGGCGAACCAGCCAAAGCCGCCGGCAAACAACGTTGCCAGCACGAGCAGAAAGAAAGCTGAGATGCGTAGCGCGCTCACCAATCGGCGGGGCTTGACGCGCTCGCTAGAACGCGTGATCACCAAGGGCAACTGTCCAGCCATTCCGGTCGAGTCGCGCGCGTCCATCGTCCTTATCGTTAACTCCGAAATACGGCGTTTAGTAGGTCGGAAAGCACAAATTTCGTTACGCTAATTCTCTATTCGTGATCACCCTGCGTCCGGCTGGCGGACATCGATGTCGCTGAGATAGGTGACGACGGTGACATGGGAGGTTGCCGCCGTCAGCGCACCGATGACCAGCACCATGAGAACAACGCCGAGATAGCCCGCCGAACCGATGGCGAAATTGCCGAACAGGGCGGTCGCCTGATCGGCCTGCGGCGTCGCCATGTTTCGCGACGACCACCACGAGAAGACGATGAAGACGAACACCGCCGCCGCACCCCCGGCGGCGGCGCCCTTCATGCCGGTGACGAGAAAGTGGTGGCGGAATTCGCGCGCGATAAAGCGCGCTTCGGCGCCGACGAAATGCAGCACCTCGATGATGTGGCCGTTGCCGGCCATGGCGCCGCGCGTCGCGAACACCACGGTCAGCACGGTTGCCGCCAGCATCAGCGCCAACACGGCGATGCCGATGGTCACCGTGGTGCGGGCCATGGCGACCAGCCGGTCGACCCAGGTGCGATGGTCGTCAAGCGAGGCACTGGGCAGTTTCGGCGTGATCGCGGCGCGCATTGCGGCGAAATCGGGAGGGTTGGTCTCGTCTATGGTGACGATGATCAGACGCGGCACCGGCAGCTCGTCGATGTTGAGACCCGAACCCAGCCAGGGTTCCAAAAGCCGCGCCGTGGCATCGCGGTCGACGATCCTGGCGCTCTTCACGCCAGAGAATTCGCCGGCGATCTGCGAGGCCTGGGCAAGTGCTGCCTCGATGTCGAGGCCGTCCATCGGCTTGATCTGGATCGTCGCCTCGCGTGAGATCTGGTTCTCCCAGACCGAGGCGGTGTCGCGCACCAGCGTCACCGCGCCGAAGGTCAGGCAGGAGAGGAATGTCATGATGGCGATCACCAGGACCAGCGCCCGGCCGGCGATGTTCTGGGCGGGCACGATCGGCGCCATCTTGCGCTGAACGCGCTGCGTCCCAGCCCTGTCAGCGTGTTGGTCTTCGACATGGCGAGCGGAAAGGTCAGTCATAGATATCCAGCCTTCCGCCGGACAGGATCATGCGGCGTGCGTCGACCTGTTCCATCAGGCCGAGGTCGTGCGTTGCGATCACCACGGCGGTGCCCAGCCGGTTGAGTTCGATGAACAGCCGCAACAGGCGTCGCGCCAGCGGCGGGTCGACATTCCCGGTTGGCTCATCGGCAAGCAGGATTTCGGGCTGCTCGATCAGCGCCCTGGCGATTGCGGCGCGCTGCTTCTCGCCACCCGACAGCACCGGCGGCAGCACATGCATGCGCTCGCCAAGGCCGACCCATTTCAAGAGCTCGGTCACATCGGTGCGGTAGCTGGCCTCCTCGCGCCCGCGCACGCGCAGCGGCAAGGCCACATTCTCATAGGTCGTCATGTGGTCGAGCAGGCGAAAGTCCTGGAACACCACGCCGATGCGCCGCCGCAGATGCGGCAGCTCGGCGCGCGAGATGCGCGAGCGGTCTTTGCCGAAGATGGTGATCAGCCCACGCGTCGGCTTGAGCGACATGAACAAAAGCCGCAGCAGCGTCGTCTTGCCGGCGCCCGAAGGGCCGCTCAGGAACTGGAAGGAGCGCTCCGGTATGTGCAAGGAAATGTCGCGGAGGATTTCCGGACCCATGCCATAGCGGAGGCCGACATTTTCGAAGCGGATCACGTTCGACGACCTGAAACTTGCGGCGGCGACGAGGCAGCCTTCTCTGAGAAAAGACCATCGGCCGGCATGGTTAACCGGCGGTTAATTTTGGGGTTTTTTGGGCGCGTCACAAGGGGTTTCCGGGGGAAACGTTAACCATTTCCGTTTACGCATAAGAAACGAAGAGCGAACAAGTGCGAAGTGCTGAGGCCGCGATGGCTGACGATCGAACCGCGCGCCCGGTTTCCGGCGAAATCATGACCGATACGGCCGTAAATCCTGCGCCGGAACGCATCATGCGTGATCCGCCTGGTGACATCGTCGACGCCGACTACGAGGTGCTGCCGCGTTTAACCGCCAGCACGGGCGTTTCACCGCCGCTTTTGCGCGTGATCACCACGCCATCGATCAAAGGCATGGACATGCTGCGCAAGCCGGTAGCGGCGATGGAACGGCTGCGGGCGTCGCGCGGCGGGCCGATCTTCTGGATCGCCGGCCTCAGTGCCGCGTTTGCAGCCTTCTGGATCTCGGGCGGGCACGCGCTGGTGCGCCAGACGCCGCTTCTTCTGGCGGCGCGACAAGCGGGCGCTGCCCTGACCATTTCAGGCGTTACGTCGCGTATCGATGCGTCCGGGCCGCAACCTGTCCTGTTCGTCGGTGGCGAGGCCGCGAATGACGGCGCCAGCCCGTCGCCATTGCCACCGCTGGAAGTCCGGGTCACCGGCAATGACAGGCGCACAACCCGTTATAGGCTGGCGACATTTAACCGTTCGCTGGCGCCCGGCGAAAGATTTGGCTTTTCCAGCCGGCTCGACGTGCCTAGAAACGGGGTCAAGACCGTCTCGGTCACCTTCGCCAATTAGCGGCGATCATTTCTGGAAGGGCAGCCAATGCCAATTGTGCGCGGCAAGGATATCGAGGTCCTGTTTTCGGCGTCGGCGATCGCCCGCCGCAATCTGGAGCTCGCCAAGGAGATCGCCGGGCACGACTATCACGACCTTCTGGTGATTTCGGTGCTGAAGGGATCGTTCATCTTCGCCGCCGACCTCATCCGCGCCATGCACGATGTCGGCCTGTCGCCGGAGGTCGAGTTCATCTTCATCTCCAGCTACGGCGCCGGCACCACCAGCGGCGAGGTGAGGGTGCTGCGCGACATCGACAATGAGGTCGCCGGCCGAGACGTGCTGTTGATCGACGACATCCTCGAATCCGGCAAGACGCTGTCCTTCACCCGCGACCTGATGCTGTCGCGCGGCGCCAAAAGCTGCGCCATCGCCGTGCTGCTCGACAAGCGCATGCGCCGCCAGACCACGCTCAACGCCGACTATGTCGGCTTCGACTGCCCCGACTATTTCGTCGTCGGCTACGGCATGGATGTGGCCCACGCCTTTCGCGAACTGCCGTTTGTCGGCGTCGTAAAGGGCGACGCCTAGATTTATCTTCGATGCGGTTGCGGTTCAGGAAAAGTCAACTTTTCCACGCCAACATTCGGCTATGGCAAAGCTCCTGATCGTTGAGGACGATGAGTCCGTCCGCACCCTCGCCGCTCGCGCGCTCGAACGCGCCGGGCATATGATCGACATCGCCGCCGACGGCGCGCAAGGGCTTGCCCTGATCCGCGCTGCACGTGGCGGCTACGACCTTGTCGTCTCGGATATCCGGATGCCGGAGATGGACGGCATCCAAATGGCCAAGGCGGCTGCATCGCTTTTCCCGGCGATGAAGATCTTGCTGATGACCGGCTATGCCGACCAGCGCGAGCGCGCCGAGGAATTGAACGGCGTCATTGTGGACGTCGTGCAGAAGCCGTTCACGCTGGCCGAAATCCGCGCGCGCGTCGAACAGGCGCTCGCCTGTTTTGCTTAAGATTCCGCGCGGTCAGGCCGGATCGCAGGTCGCTGCGATTGCCGGCGCGCTGCTCCGGCGCCGGCTGGCGTTGAGCGCGAACAGACCGGCGCCGATGATGAGGGCGGCGCCGATGACGGTGGTCGACCGCGGCGCTTCCGCAAAGAACAGGAAGCCCCACAGCGGCGACCAGATGATGCCGGTGTATTCGAAGGTGGCGACGCCGTTGGCCGGCGCCAGCCGGTAGGCCTGCGACAACAAGATCATCCCGGCCGAAGCCACGACGCCGCAGGCGGCCATCGTCAGGAAGTCGATTGACGTCGGCCAGATCCATGGCCTGACCAGGAATTCGAGGCTCGGATGCGTGGCATGAGCTATTCCTGCCAGCCAGAACAGCCCGGCGACCGCTGCAGCGCCCAGGAGATAGACGCCGTTTTGATAGAACGCCATGACCGTGGATGATTCGGTGTCGCCGATCTTGCGGGCCATCAACTGCGAAAAACCGTACAGCACCGCCGAGGCCAGCGACAGCAGCGCCGCCCAGTCGAACAGCCCGGCGCCTGGTCGCAGCATCACCAGCACGCCGAGCATGCCGACCATGACGGTGACCAGCGTCTGCCCCGCTACCCGTTCGCCGAGATAGGGGCCGGCAAGCGCCATGATGAACAGCGGTGCCATGAAATAGAGCGCCACCGCGTCGGCAAGCGGCAGGGCGGCGATCGCCAGGTAGTAGAGCGTGTAGGAGGTGAACAGGATCAAGGCGCGCATCGTCAGCATGCGAAACCGCTTCGAAAAGATCGCCCTGAGCCCGACATCGGCATGAACCAGCACGAGAAGAATGGGCAGGGCGACGATCGAGCGGATCGCCATCACCTCGGTCACCGGATAGGTGCCCGATACGGCCTTGATCAGCGGATCCTGGAGCGAGAACACCAGAACGCCGAGGCAAAGGCTTGCCATGCCGAGGACGATCCGGTTCTGCATGTCGTTCGACGGCTCCTTGCGTGCGCGGCCCGAGAGCCGGGCCCGCGTAACTTTGTTTTATGCATATCGCCCAAAACCGCTTCGCACCCTCGGGTCAGGCCCAGGGTCAGGCCCGAGGACATGCTTTTGGGCGACCTGCATCAAAAAGAACCCGCCACCATTTCGGGCAGCGGGTACGAGTGAGGACTTTTTGGTCCGCAGCCGATTTCGCAGCCGCATATCCAATGGGTGAAGCGACTATTATCCGCCGTTTGACATGTTGCAAACGAATTGGAATGATGCCAGCGATCAGATTTTCTTATGGCGGACAAATGAAGCCCACGCTCGACAGCGATCTGCTGCGCACCTTCGTCGCGGTCGCCGACGCCGGCAATTTCACCAAGGCTGCGGTGCAGGCCGGCCGTACCCAGTCGGCGGTTTCGATGCAGATGAAGAAGCTCGAAGATATGGTCGGCGACAGCCTGTTCGAGCGCGGCTCGCGGGGTGTGGCGCTGACGCGCCGCGGCGGCGAACTCATCGTCAACGCCCGCCGCATCGTGTCGCTGCTGGACGAGACGGCGGCATCGATGGTCGCGACGCCGCTTGGCGGACCGGTGCGCATCGGCATTCCGGAGGAATATGGCCACGCGATCCTGTCGCGCGCTCTCGGCGCCTTTGCCAAGCGCCATCCTCAGGTCGACATCACCGTCCGCTACGCGCATTCCGGTGCGCAGATCGCGGCGCTCGCCGCCGGCGAGCTCGATCTGGCGGTGGTGTTCGAATGGCAGGACCTCTCCGGCGGTGAGGTGCTGATGCATGATCCGACCGTGTGGGTGACGTCGGAGCTGCACCATATGCATGAGGAGCGGCCGGTGCCGATCGCGCTCTACAATCGCGCCGGCTGGTGCAAGGATTTTGCGATCAAGTCGCTGGAACAGCGTGGTCTCGCCTATCGTGTCGCCTATACCAGCGATACCAATGGCGGCCTGCGGCTTGCCGTCACCTCCGGGCTGGCGATTGCGCCGATCTCGCGCAGCAACATCCCGGCCGGCTGCCGCGAGCTTACCGCCGCCGACGGATTCGGCGACATCGATTCCTCGAACGTGGTGCTGCGGCGCAATCCGAACGCTTCCGGCGAGGCCATCGTCAGCATGGAAGAGGCGATCCGCGAGGCGTTCACCAACCGTTAGAGCAGGCCGGCTTTACTTCAACTCCAGTAGCCGCTCCAGATAGCTGCGCTCGATATCGGGGCTGAGCGCGTTGCCGAGCCGCTTGCGGATCGCGTCGAGGATCTGGCGGGCGCGCTGCACGTCGATCTCGTCCGGCACCTTCACCGAATCGCCGAAATCTGGACCCTCGGTGGCGCGTGGCCGGCCGAGCGGATCGCGGTCGGCATTCTGCTGGCGGCCGCCGCGCTGGCCGTCGCCCTCGTCGCCCTGCATGGCCTGCAATTGCTTCATCATGTCCTTGGCGCCCTTGCGCAACGCCTCCAGCGCGCGGCCCTGGTGACCGACCGCCTGATCGCCATCGCTGTCGCCAAGCGCCTGTTCGGCATCGCCCATGGATTTGCCGGCCTCGCCAAATCCCTCATTGGGCTCGAGCCCCATACCTTCGAGACCCTTTCTCAACTGGTCGAGCTCGCTTTGCAGTTTGCCCTGGCCTTCCTGCAACTGCTTCAGCGCGTCGGCGAATTCCTCCGGCGTCATCGGCTTCGGCCGGCCGAGCGGATCGCGGTCTTCGCCTGGGCCGGGCTGCTCGCCCTGTTCGCCCATTTGGCCCTGCTCGCCGTTCTCGCCGAGCTGCTCGTCTCGGTTCTGCCCACGCTGTTGCTGGCCGCGCTGCATCTGGTCCATGCGGAAGGTTTCGTTCATCATCTCCTGCTGGCGCCGCATGATCTCGCCGAGCTTGTCCATCTGCTGGCGCATTTCGCTGTTCTGCTGGCCGCCCTGCTGCTGACGTCCGGCCTGCAGGTTGTTCATCATGTCCTGCAGTTGCGAAAGCAATTGCTGCGCGCTGTCGCGATCGCCGGACTTCGCCAGATTCTCGATCTGGTCCATCATCCGTTCGATATCACTCTGGCGCAGCTCCTGGCCGTTCTGCTGCATCTGCGGCGCGTTTGGATTCTGCTGCGCACGCTGGGCGAATTCCTGCAGGAATTGGTTCATCGCCTCGCGCAGTTCCTTCATCGCCTTGTCGATTTCCTCGTCGCTGGCGCCGTTCTTGATCGCGTCCTGCAACGCCTGCTGCGCCTGGCGCAGCCGCCGCTCGGCGTCCGAAAGATTGCCTTCCTCGATGCCGAGCGCGATCTCCCAGAGATAGGCGACTTCGTCGCGCAATTTGTCGTCGTTGTCGGCCATCTTCAGCCGGGTGCGGGCGCTCATGATGGCGAGGTAGTGCGCCATATTGTCGAACGTGTCTTCGGGCCTGAGCGTGATCGCATCCATCAGGTCGAGCACGCGGCTCTTGGCGTTGGCGTCGAGCGCCAGCGCGCGGCGCTGCTCGATCACGGCCCTGGCCAGCGGATTGGAGAATGGCCGCTCCGGCATCACCAGGGTCCTGGTTTCGCTGGTTGCCGTATGGCCGGCATCGTCGGTGGCGACAAGCCTGAGCTTGATGTCGCCGCCGGCCCAGACATGCTCGGTCAGGTCCTTCGTGGTCTTGGCGGCATTCCCCTTGACGCCGCGGCGCGGCAGCGTCAGCGGCATTTCGGGCGGGCCATAGAGCGGATGCGCATTCGGCGCCGGTGGGTCGGCCAATACGAAATCCGCCTTGGCGGAGGCCGCGCCATAGTCGTCGTCGATCTGGTAGTTGAGTTCGAAGGAGCCGTTGACGGCGCGTTTCGGCTCGCCGACGAAGCGGATTTGTGGCGGCTTGTCCGGGATCACCGCGAAGGCCCAGCTGCCGAGTTCGTCGCCGCCCGAGTTCAGTGTCAGCGTGCCGTTGGCCGTCAGCTTGCCGGTGAACTGGCGCACCGTGGAGGGCGTTGCTGTGGAGGGCGTTGCCGCCGCCGGCTTGGCCGCGTCGGCCTGCTGCCCGGCCGGCTCGATGGTGCGGGCGTTGCCGTCGGCGTCGGCATAGCTCAGCGTTTCCTCGCCCGAGCCGCCGGTGACGCGCAGCGAGACATCGCTGCCTTCCGGAACGGTGAAGGTGGACGCAGCCTGATTGTCATTGCTGGCGAGGGCCGGGTTGGCGAAGGCTGGGGAAGTGAGGAAGACCGGTGCCCTGCCGGTGTAGGCCGGCGGCGTCACCCAGGCGTCGATGCGCGGCGGCACGGCGTCGCGCGCCGCGTGGGCACTGAACCCGTCCGCGATGCGGCCGCCCGACGGTCCGAACGAGAAGGCGAAAGCGGTGACCAACACAAGCGCCGCCACGGCGCGCAGCCCCCACGGGTCGCGCTCCGGCACCCGGGTGCGTGGCAGGTCGCCACCGAGGTTGCCGAGTTTTTCGGCCATGCGTTTCTGGTGCTCGCGCCACAGCGCTTGCGAAAAAATGCTTTCCCTGCCGCTCGGCCGGTCGGTCTGCACCAGCACCGGGCTGTGCAGCAATAAGTTGGCCGCCTCGATTCGCCGATCGATCTCGGCACTGGACGGCACCCGGAAGAAACGCAGGGGATAGAGCGCGACAAGGGCTGCGATGGCGAACACAGCCACAAGACCGATACGCGCCATGTCGGGAAGCAGAAGGAAGAGGCCGAGCCACGAGACGCTGAGGAACAGGCTGGCGACGATGACGAGTGGAAGCAGCAACGGCCAGCCACGCTCGACCGTCATCGAGACCCGCGTCGCCAGCCGGCTCACGGCAAGGCGCCCGGCCAGGCTGCGATCGCTGGTGATGGTGGGTCGTTGCGTCATCGGCCCTTCCTGTTCGGGCGGGATAACCCGAACCTCACAAATCTATCGCACCGGCCCGAAAATCGGATGCGAAGGACTCAAAGTCTTAGATGCACGTCGCTCCAAACATACCAAGAAACACGGCGAAGGCGAGGCAGTTCCCTAAAACGTGAACAGGACTGCCCCCGCTATCGTCAGAATTTAGCCGGATTGGCGTTTGCACCGCAGACCAGCACGGCGACACGCTCGCCCGCAGCCGGCGCGTAGCGGCCCGACAGGATCGCCGCGAAGGCCGCGGCGCCGCCCGGCTCGGAGATGATTCGCACCCGGTCCCAAAGAGCCGTCTGCGCGGCGACGATCTCGTCGTCGCTGACCAGTATGGAACGCTCGACGAAGGCCTCGGCGATCGGAAACATCATTTCGCCGACGCGCTTCGGCGCCAGCGAATCGGCGGCGATGCCCTCAGTCGGCGCATCGACGGGCCGGCCGGCCTCGAAGGCGCGATGAAGCGTCGGCGCGCCCTCCGGCTCGACGGCAATGATCCTGATGCGGCCGGCAAACCAGGCGGCGATGCCGCCGATCAGGCCGCCGCCGCCTACGGCGACCAGCAGCGTGTCGAGTTCAGGCAGGTCGGTCTCGATCTCAAGGCCGAGCGTGCCTTGCCCGATCAGCGTTTCCTCCTGGTTGAACGCATGGATCTGCAGCGCGCCGGACCTTTCGGCAAAGTCTTCGCTGGCGGCCAGCGCTTCGGCATAGCGTGCGCCACCGACGACCAATTCGGCGCCATAGCCGCGGATGCGTTCCAGCTTGGCCGGCGGGCTCACTTCGGGAACGAAGATGGTTGCCTTGTGGCCAAGCCGCATGGCGGCGTAGGCGACCGCGGCACCATGATTGCCGCCCGATGCCGCGACGACGCCAGCCTCGGGAACCGGCCGCTCGAGAAGATTGGTGAAGGCGCCGCGCGCCTTGAACGAGCCGGAATGCTGCAGGCATTCGAGCTTCAGGTCGACGCTAAGAGGCGGGCGGCCGAAATCGGCCATGTCGACGCGCAGCACCGGCGTGTGGCGCACGAAGGGCCGGATGCGCGGCTCCATTGCGGCGATGCGTTCGCGGGTGATGCTATTGCCGTTCAGCATGGTCTGCTCCCAAGGGTTGACATCACTTAGTAACTTAGCAAAATGACTAAATGCAAGAGGTTGATGTCTTCAAGGCGATCGCCAACGAGCGCAGGCTGCAAATCCTCGATTGGCTGAAGGATCCGCGCGCGCATTTTACGCCGCAGACCGATGGCGATCTGGTCGAGGACGGCGTCTGCGCGCTGCTGATTGCGGAAAAGCTGGGGATTACCCAGGCGACGCTCAGCGAGCATATGCGGGTGCTGACCCAGGCTGGCCTTCTGCGCAGCAAGCGTATCAAGCAGTGGACGTTCTATCGCCGCGACGAAGGCAGGATCGCCGAGACCAGGGCGCTGATTCAGCACCGGCTGTAGCGCCGCAGACGATCTATTCTTGTTTGACCATGATCCTTTCCGAAAACCGGTTCTCACTTTTTCGGGATCATGGGTCTATTCAAGCCAATCGGGCAGCGAATCCAGGCCGATCAGCTCGTCATAGGTCTGGCGCCGGCGCACGACATGGAAACGGTCGCCGTCGACCAGCACTTCAGGCACCAGCGGCCTGGTGTTGTAGGTGCCGGCCTGCACCGCGCCATAGGCGCCGGCGGTGGCGACGGCGATCAGGTCGCCGGCCTTCAGCCGCGGCAGGTCGCGGTCGAGGCCGAGATAATCGCCGGCCTCGCAGACCGGGCCGACCACGTCGACCGTCATGCGCGGCGCCGCGGCCGGCTGCTGCACCACCGGCTTGATGTCATGGAAGGCGTCATAGAGCGTCGGCCGGATCAGATCATTCATCGCGGCGTCGACGACCAGGAAATTCCTGGCGTCGCCCTCCTTCACGAAGATCACCTGGGAGACCAGGATGCCGGCATTGCCTGATATCAGCCGGCCCGGCTCGAACATCACCTTCAGCCCGAGCTTGGCGACGTGCTTCTTGACGATCTGAGCATAAGCGTCCGGCAGGGGAGGCGGGCTGTTGTCGACGCGGTAGGGAATGCCGAGGCCGCCGCCGAGGTCGATATGCTCGATGGCGTGCCCGTCGGCGCGCAGCACGCCGACCAACTCCACCAGCAGCGCAAAGGCGTCGTCGAAGGGCTGCAACTCGGTGATCTGGCTGCCGATATGAGTGTCGATGCCGGTGACCTTGATGCCAGGCAGCTCAGCTGCGCGGGCATAGACCTTTCGCGCCTTCTGCCAGGGAATGCCGAACTTGTTCTCGGCCCTGCCGGTGGAGATCTTCTTGTGGGTCTTGGCGTCGACATCCGGATTGATGCGCAGCGAGATCGACGCGACCTTACCCAGCGCCGTGGTGCGGGCCGACAGCAATTCAAGTTCCGGCTCGGATTCGACGTTGAAGCACAAAATGCCGGCCGAGAGCGCAAAATCCATTTCGCGCGCGGTCTTGCCAACGCCGGAAAACAGGATCTTGCTGGCTGGAATGCCGGCGGCCAGCGCGCGTCGCAATTCGCCTTCCGAGACCACGTCGGCGCCGGCGCCGAGTTTTGCCAGGATTTTTAGCACCGCCTGGTTGGAATTCGCCTTCATGGCGTAGCAGACCAGCGCGTCGAGCCCGGCAAAGGCCTGCGCAAACACGCGGAAATGCCTGGTCAGCGTCGCCGTCGAATAGCAATAGAACGGCGTGCCGACGCTTGCGGCGATCTCTGATATCGCCACGTCCTCGGCATGCAGCACGCCGTCGCGGTAGTCGAAATGGTTCACGAGAGTGGTTCCGGAAGTTGGAGCACGATGAGATCGGCCGATCTCATCGGCTCTAGATCAACGGATCGAGAATGAATTTTTTGTCCTCGACCGGTTTTTCCGGCTCCGGCGGCACCGGCTGCTCGGCCTTTTGTGCGTCCTTGCGTGCCTGCACGGCCGCCTCATACGGCGTGTCGAGCCCGGCTTTCCTGCCGCACGCCGTAACGGTCGCCAGCGCCGCCAGCAGCGTCAGCGTCACCAAAATCCTGCTTGCGGTCATTGATCCATCCGTCCGAAACTTTTGCCCGCCGCTTTTAGCCGAGTTTATCCGGCATTGCACCCCGGCAATCACGCCCTGCCGATGTGCTTTTTCCAGTAGCGGATCTGCTTCCTCACTTCCGACGGCGCGGTGCCGCCGAAGCTCGTGCGGCTCTTTACCGAATTCTGCACGGCGAGCACCGAAAACACGTCCGCCGTGATGCCGGGGTGAATGGACTGCAAGTCTTCCAGCGGCAGCCTGTCGAGCCCGATCTTCCTTGCTTCGGCCAGCGCCACGGCGCGGCCGGTGACGTGGTGCGCCTCGCGGAACGGCAGACCGAGGCTGCGCACCAGCCAGTCGGCGAGATCGGTCGCGGTCGCATAGCCTGACCCGGCGGCCTTCTTCATGGCGGCGGCATTCACCGTCATGTCGCGCACCATGCCGGTCATCGCCGCCAGCATCAGGTCGAGCGTCTCGGCGACGTCGAACACGGATTCCTTGTCTTCCTGCATGTCCTTGCCGTAGGTCAGCGGCATGCCCTTCATGACAGTCAGCAGGCCGACCAGATGGCCGGTGACGCGGCCGGTCTTGCCGCGCACCAGCTCGGCGGCGTCGGGGTTCTTCTTCTGCGGCATGATCGAGGAGCCGGTGGAGAATGAGTCCGACAGCCTGACGAAGCCGAATTGCGGCGTCGACCAGATGATGATTTCTTCGGCCAGCCGCGACAGATGCGTCGCGCAGATCGCCGCCAGCCCCAAAAACTCGAGCGCGAAATCGCGGTCCGAAACGCTGTCTAGGGAATTGCGCATCGGCTCACGGAAGCCGAGCGCCCTGGCCGTCTGGTGCCGGTCGATCGGAAAGCTGGTGCCGGCAAGCGCGGCCGCACCGAGCGGGCTTTCGTCCATCCGTTCGATAGCGTCGCGAACACGCGACAGGTCGCGCGAGAACATCTCGACATAGGCCATGCAGTGATGGCCGAAGGTTACCGGCTGAGCCGCCTGCATGTGGGTGAAGCCCGGCATCACCGTTGCCGCATGCTCCTCGGCCCGCTCCAGGAACGCCGTGATCAGACCCTTCAGCGCCTCGGCGACGCGAAAGCACTCGTCCTTGACCCATAGCCTGAGATCGACCGCCACCTGGTCGTTGCGCGAACGGGCGGTATGCAGGCGGCCGGCAGCCGGGCCGATCAGCTCGGCAAGGCGGGCCTCGACATTCATGTGGATGTCTTCCAGCCTGGTCGAGAACTCGAACGTGCCGGCTTCGATCTCTGCCAGGATCGTGTTCAGCCCGTGAGCGATTTTTTCTTGGTCGGCCGCCGAAATAATGCCGGTTTGCGCCAGCATCTCGCTGTGGGCGATCGAGCCTCTGATGTCCTGCGCGTAGAGTTTGCGGTCGAACGAGATCGACGCGTTGATCGCTTCCATGATCGCGGCCGGACCCGAGGCAAAACGTCCGCCCCACATCTGGTTGCTGGCCTTCTTGTCGCTCATCGCTATAACCCGTGCTCCGGAGCAGTTTTAAAAAATGGCAGACGGCAATCGATTTTTCCCGGCCCCGCGCCTCATCCTCGCCGCTTTGGTGGCAGGCGTGCTGGCCGGCGCGGTCGCGGTATATGTCAGCGAAAGCGGTTCTGGCAACAACGCCCCCGCTCAAGTCGCGGTTGGCGACAGCAAGGACGATGTCGCCTGCGCCGCCAAGGCCGACCGCGCCAAGACGGTCGCGGCGGCTGCCACCGGCCAGGTTGCAGCACTTTTGCCGGCCGATCCGCCGCAATCGCTGAAGGGCCTTGCCTTCAACAGCCCCGACGGCAAGCCGATGACGCTCGCCGACCATGCCGGCAAGACGGTGCTGCTCAATCTGTGGGCGACATGGTGCGCGCCCTGCCGCGCCGAAATGCCGGCGCTCGACGCGCTGCAGAACGAAATGGGCAGCGATGCCTTCGAGGTCGTCGCGGTCAATGTCGATGCCGGCGACGACAGCAAGCCGAAGAAGTTCCTCGAGGAGACCGGCGTCGAGGCGCTCGGCTACTACCGCGATTCGACGATGGCGCTGTTCAACGATCTCAAGACACGCGGCCTGGCGCTCGGCCTGCCGGTCACCATGCTGATCGACGGTGAAGGCTGCCTGATTGCCCACATGAACGGCCCGGCAGAATGGTCGAGCCCCGACGCCAAGCGGCTGGTCGAGACGGCGCTCGGCAAGTCGGACTAATGCATGTCGCGCAAAGTGCGCTCTTTAGGAGGCGCCGACGATTGCCGGTCGTCGTCGTTGTTCGATTGGTAAGCCGGCTTTTCAATTGCTTTCCATCGGCTCTCATCTCGAAGCGCACGCCACTTTAAGTGGAAATCAAGTTCATCGGCCTGCAACAAAACCGTTGTCCAATTGTCACGGGCGGCACATATTGGCATTGCGAGAGTGCCCCTTTCGCCAATGACAAACGGGAGATGAAACATGAAGTTCTTCGGCTTCGCGGCCGGTGTCGCCGCCACCTTGACCCTGCTTTCCACCACATCCGCCTTCGCCGTCACGCAGATCAGCTGGTGGCACGCCATGACCGGCGCCAACGCCGAGGTCGTCGGCAAGATCTCCAAGGATTTCAACGCCAGCCAGAGCGACTATGAACTGGTTCCGGTGTTCAAGGGCACCTATCCGGAGACGCTGAATGCCGGCATCGCCGCCTTCCGCGCCGGCCAGGCGCCCGATATCCTCCAGGTGTTCGACGTCGGCACCGGCGTGATGATGGCGGCCGAGGGCGCGATCAAGCCGGTGGCCGAGGTGATGACCGGTGCCGGGATGACCTTCGACAAGAGCCAGTATCTGCCCGGTATCGTCGGCTATTATTCGAAGCCGGACGGCACCATGCTGTCCTTCCCCTACAACTCCTCCTCGCCGATCCTTTACTACAACAAGGATATCTTCCAGAAGGCCGCCCTCGACGTGAACAATCCGCCCAAGACCTGGAACGAGGTGTGGGAAGCCGCCAAGAAGATCAAGACGAGCGGCGCCGCCCCTTGTGGCTATACCTCGACCTGGCTGACCTGGATCCATCTGGAGAATTTCGCGGCGTGGAATGATGTGTCGTGGGCGACCCAGCAGAACGGCCTGGCCGGCGGCGATGTCGAACTCAAGATCAACGCGCCGATTTTTGTCAACCACTTCCAGGCGCTCGCGGATCTCGCCAAGGACGGCACCTTCAAATATGGCGGGCGCACCTCCGAAGCCAAGCAGATCTTCCTCGCCGGCGAATGCGGCATCTTCACCGAATCGTCGGGCGGCCTCGGCGACATCGTCAAGTCCGGCATGAACTACGGCATCGGCCAGCTTCCCTACGACAGCGACGCCAAGGGCGCACCGCAGAACACCACGCCGGGCGGCGCCAGCCTGTGGGTGTTCGGCGCCAAGTCGGACGAGCAATACAAGGGTGTCGCGGCGTTCTTCGCCTACCTGTCCAAGACCGATGTGCAGGAATATCTGCACCAGAAGTCAGGATACCTGCCGGTGACGCTTGCTGCCTACGAGGCGACCAAGAAATCGGGCTTCTATGACAAGAACCCCGGCCGTGAGACACCCATCCTGCAAATGACTGGCAAGGCGCCGACCGACAACTCGAAGGGCGTGCGCCTGCCGAACCTGCCGCAGGTGCGCGATATCCAGAACGAGGAGTTCGAGAAGATGCTGGCCGGCCAGCAAACCGCTCAGCAGGCGCTTGACAACGCGGTTACGCGCGGCAACGCCGCAATCAAGGAAGCGCTGGAGAACTGACGAGATTATCTCGGTTGGTGTCGGTTTGAATATCGCCCACGCGAGTTCGCGTGGGCGTCCCCGAGATAGCGAAGGAAATCAGCCTGTCTCCCCGCGTCGTCTTTCCCAACAAGATCCTGCCCTACCTGCTGGTGGCGCCACAACTCGCCATAACACTGGTTTTCTTCTACTGGCCGGCCGGTCAGGCGCTTTACCAGTCGATGCTCAGACAGGATCCGTTCGGGCTGAGGACCAGGTTTGTCTGGTTTGCCAATTTCCGCAAGGTGCTGGCCGATCCTGCCTACCTCAATTCGATCAAGGTCACCGTGGTGTTCTCGCTTGCGACCGCGATCGTCGCGATGTGCGTGGCCCTGCTGCTTGCGGTCATGGCCGAGAAGGCGGTGCGCGGCAAAGGCCTCTACCGCACCCTGTTGATTTGGCCCTATGCCGTGGCGCCGGCGATTGCCGGCATGCTGTGGCTTTTTCTGTTCAATCCTTCAATCGGCTCGTTGGCCTATTTGCTGCGAAGCCTCGGCATCGCCTGGGACCCGCTGCTCAACGGCACCCACGCCATGATCCTGCTGGTGTCGGCGGCTGCCTGGAAGCAGATCAGTTACAATTTCCTGTTCTTCGTCGCCGGTCTGCAGGCAGTGCCGAAAACGCTAATCGAGGCGGCGGCCATGGACGGCGCCGGCGAGACCAAGCGCTTCTGGACCATCGTCTTCCCGCTGCTCGCGCCGACCACCTTTTTCCTGCTGGTCGTCAACACCGTCTATGCCCTGTTCGATACGTTCGGCATCGTTCATGCCGTCACCGGCGGCGGGCCGGGCAAGGCGACCGAGACGCTGGTCTACAAGGTCTACAATGACGGCTTCGTCAATCTGATCCTGGGCGACTCGGCGGCGCAGTCGGTCATCCTGATGGCAATCGTCATTGCGCTCACCGCTATCCAGTTCCGCTACGTGGAACGCAAAGTCCATTACGGCTGAGGGCAGCGATGATCGGCCAGTCTCCGCTCCGCACCTTCATCGCCCATGCCGTGCTGATCCTCGGCATATTGATCGTGGCTTTCCCGATCTACTACACGTTCGTTGCCTCGACGCACACGCTGCAAACCATCCTCAGGCCGCCGCTGCCGCTCTTGCCCGGCGGCCAGCTCTGGAACAACTACAGCGAGGCGCTGTTCGGCGGCATTGGCCGCATCGGCGGTGTCAGCGTCGGCCAACTGCTCCTCAACACCACGATCATGGCGCTCGGCGTTGCGGTGGGAAAGATCTGCATCTCGATCCTGTCGGCCTACGCGATCGTGTTCTTCCGCTTTCCCCTGCGCATGACCTTCTTCTGGCTGATCTTCATCACCTTGATGCTTCCGGTGGAAGTGCGCATCCTTCCGACCTACAAGGTAATGGTCGATCTCGGCATGATCGACACCTATGCCGGCCTGATTATCCCGCTGATCGCCTCGGCCACCGCGACGCTGCTGTTCCGCCAGTTCTTCATGACCATACCGGGCGAATTGGTCGAGGCGGCGCGCGTCGACGGCGCCGGGCCATGGCGCTTCTTCTTCGATATCCTGTTGCCATTGTCGCGCACCAATATCGCGGCGCTGTTCGTGATCCTCTTCATCTACGGCTGGACGCAGTATCTTTGGCCGCTGCTGGTCACCAACAGCAACGACATGAACACCATCGTCATCGCGTTGAGAAAGATGGTTTCCTTTGCCGATGCCGATACCGAATGGCACCTGGTCATGGTCACGGCGATGCTGGCCATCGTGCCGCCGATCCTGGTGGTGGTGCTGATGCAACGCTGGTTCGTGCGCGGCCTGGTCGAATCCGAAAAGTGAGAAGCTGATGGCGACCGTCGATCTGAAGGACGTGAAGAAGGTCTATCCCAGCGGCGTCGAAGCCGTGAAGGGGGTCTCCATCGCCATTCCCGACAAGGAGCTTTGCGTGCTGGTCGGCCCATCCGGCTGCGGCAAGTCGACGCTGCTGAGGATGATCGCCGGGTTGGAGACCATTTCCGCCGGTACGGTCGCCATCGACGGCAAAGTGGTCAACGCCATCGGCCCGACCGAGCGCGACATCGCCATGGTGTTCCAGAACTACGCGCTTTACCCGCATATGAAAGTCTATGACAACATGGCCTATGGCCTGCGCAATCGCGGCACGCCGAAGGACGAGATCGACAGCAGGGTGCGTTCGACCGCCAAGGTGCTGGAGCTTTCGGCGCTGCTCGACCGGCGGCCTCGCGAGCTTTCCGGCGGTCAACGCCAGCGTGTCGCCATGGGCCGCGCCATCGTGCGCAATCCGAAGGTCTTCCTGTTCGACGAGCCGCTCAGCAATCTCGATGCCAAATTGCGCGGGCAGATGCGGGTCGAGATCAAGAACTTGCAGCGCACGCTCGGCGTCACCTCGGTCTATGTCACCCACGACCAGCTCGAGGCGATGACGCTGGCCGACATCCTTGTTGTCATGAACGCCGGGCTGGTCGAGCAAACGGGCGCGCCGCTCGACATCTACGAAAAGCCGGCGTCGATCTTCGTCGCTTCCTTCATCGGCGCGCCGCCGATGAACCTCCTGGCGCTGACCGGAAGTTCCTCAGGCCCGATACTGGCTGACGGCACCGCGATCGGCTTTGCGGCTCCCGGAACGCAAGCCGTGACGCTGGGGTTTCGCCCTGAAGATGCCGACGTCACCCTCAATGCGGAGGCGCTGCCCGGTGCGCTCGTCCTGCCGGCGGCAGTCGAAGCGGTCGAGCCGGTCGGGGCCGAAAGCTTTCTTCACTGCGCCGCAGCCGGCAGCCGTATCATCGTGCGCGTCTCAGGGCGCGCCACCGCAAAGCCCGGCGACCAGTTGCGTGTCGTGGCCAAGTCCGAAAAGCTGCACTGGTTCGATCAGGCCGGCAAGCGGGTCGATTGAAGCTGGCCTGTCGGCCTGACCGGCGAACCGCGCCAGACGCAAGACCGTTCAGGCGAACACATGCGCCTTGCCCGACACCGTCAGCCGGACGATCTCGCCAACCGTCGGTGTGTCCATGCCCGGCTTGCGCAGGACCAGTGGCGTGTTGCCGATCGCGGCTGCGTCCGGCGGATCGGGACTGTTCAAGAGCCGCACCGCGATGGTGCACATCGAGCCGGCGAATTCGGATTCCGTGACCTCGCCGAACAGCATGTCCGGCGTGCCCGACATGCCTTCGCGCGATGTCCGTTTCAAAAGCACCTGTTCCGGCCGCAGCATGATGCGGACGAGATCGCGCCGCTCGGTGCTGTCGACGGCGATGCGGCCGAGCGGCGAGCTGGCGAAGCCGTCCGCGATCCTGGCCGGCAGGATGATGGCGTCGCCGAGGAATTCGGCGACCATCCGGTCCTTCGGCTTGAGATAAAGCTCGCGCGGCGTGCCGACCTGCGAGAATTTGCCGTCGCGCATCACCGCGACCTGGCTGGCAAAGGACAGCGCCTCGGCCTGGTCGTGCGTGACCAGGATCGTGGTGATGCCGGCGGTCTCCAGAAGCTCGGCCACCGCCTTGCGCATCGAGGCGCGCAGGCCGGTGTCGAGCGCCGAGAACGGCTCGTCGAGCAGCATCAGCCGCGGCTTCATGGCCATGGCGCGGGCCAACGCCACACGCTGCTGCTGGCCGCCTGAGAGCTCGTGCGGCCGCCGTTTCAGGATCGCCTTGTCGAGCCCGACGATATAGGCGAGCTCGGCGATACGCTCGCTGCGCTTGTCCTCGTGATGCCGCATGCCGAAACCGATATTGGCGGCGATGCTCAGATGCGGGAACAGGGCGCCGTCCTGCGCCACCACGCCGATGCCGCGCCGATATGCCGGCACCGCGGCGTCGCCATTGGCCAGCACCTCGCCGTCGAGCACGATGCGACCCTGGTCCGGCGCTTCGAAGCCGGCGATCAACCGCAGCAGGGTCGTCTTGCCGCAGCCTGACGGTCCGACGATCGCCGTGCGGCTGCCGCTGGCCACGCTGAGGTCGACGCCGGCCAGTGCGGCCACCGGGCCGTAGTGCTTGTGCACATCGGTGAGTTCGAGGAAGCTCATCGCCCGGCCATCCGCTTCGACTGGACGTAGAGCAGCCAGGTCAGCGGCAGCGACATCGCCACCATGATGAGCGCGTAAGGTGCGGCGGACGCATAGTCGATCTCGCCGCTGTGGGCCCAGAACGCCATCGCCAGCGTGCGGGTGCCGTTGGGCGCCAGCATCTGCGTGGCGGTCAATTCGTTCATGATGCCGAGCGCCACCAGCGCCATGCCCGCCGCGGCACCCGGCGCCGACAGGCGGATCGTCGTCGACCACAGCGCCCTGAGCGGTGGCCGGCCGAGACTGGCGGCGGCGCGCTCGAGCTCGACCGGTGCCTGCGCGATCGATGCTCGCAGGCTGATCAGGGCGCGCGGCAGGAACATCAGCGCATAGGCAACGAGGATCGTGAACAGGGTCTGATAGAGCGGCAGCGCGATGCGCACCGTGATGGTGACCAGCGCCAACGCCACGACGACGCCGGGCAGCGAGCCGACGATGTAGTTGCAGCCCTCCAGAAGGCGCTGCAGCGGCCCCGGTGCCCGGATCGAAATCCAGGCCATCGGCATGGCGGCGATAGTGGCGAGCAGGGCGCCGGCGAGCGCCAGGAACAGGGTCTGGCCGAGCGCCAGGCCGATCTCATCGAGGCGCCAGACATCGGCGCCGCCGGCCACAAGCCAGCGGCCGATGGTGACGAACGGCACGCCGAGCGCCAGCAGCGCGGTGACAACGGGCAGAGCCAAGCACGGGATGGTGGCGCGGCCGAGCCTTGTGCGTTGCTGCTGCCGCGCGGCGCCCGAGCCGACGCGGGCATAGCGCTCCTCGCCGCGCACCAGCACTTCGATCCCGAGCAGCACGAAACAGCATGTCACCAGCACCGCAGCCAGCATGTTGGCGGCGGGGCCGTTGAAGGTCGACTGGAACTGGTCGACGATCGCGGTGGTGAAGGTATCGAAGCGGATGAACACGTAGAGGCCGTACTCGGCCAGGAGATGCAGGCCGACCAGCAGCGAGCCGCCGCAAACGGCGAGCCTGAGCTGCGGCAGCACGACCCGCCGGAACACGCGCCATGGCCCGAGGCCGACGGCTGCCGCGGCGTCTTCGAGAGCAGGATCGAGCCGGCGCAAGGCTGCCGCCACCGGCAGATAGAGGAACGGGAAATAGGCGACGACTGAAACCAGGACGCCGGCCCACAGCCCGTGCAGTCCCGGCACCAGGGTGATCCAGGCGTAGCTGTGGACGAAGGCGGGGATGGCGAGCGGCGCCACCGACAGCCAGGCCCACAGGCGTGCACCGGGAAGGCTGCTGCGTTCGGTCAGCCAGGCCAGCGCCACCGAGAGCACGATGCAGATCGGCACCGCCAGCACCACCAAAAGCAGGGTGTTGACCAGGAGCTCGCCAACACGTGGCCGGAAGACCAGTGCCGATACGGTGTCCCAGCCGGTCTGCACGGCAATCCAGATGATGAAGGCGAGCGGCAGCAGCGAGAACAGTGAGACCAGGATGGCGGCGAGCGAAATCCAGGATATCGGCCGCCGGCGCCTCCAATGCACAGCCACCATGCCGGTCGGCAAGCCTGAACGTGCAAGGTCGGCCGCAGGCAGCATCAGCTCAGACGCCGAGCCGTTGCCGCCCGCTGGCGGAAACGGTCGCAGAGCCGCAAACACGGCCAAAAATGCAGCTTGTCGTCATGGACGAATGCCACCTCGAAATTCCCGCAGGAGCGCAGTCGGCTGCCGTTTTAGGACGAACGCGAACTAAAGCAAGCCGGCTGCCGTCATCAGGTCGGTCACCTTCCTGGAGTTCAGCGTCGTCGCGTCGACCTTCGGCGCCTGCAGATCGGCCAGCGGCACCAGCGCCGGATTGGACTCCGCACCCTTGCCAACCGCGTATTCAAAGGAATTGCCGGTCTTCAGCACGTCCTGACCACCCTTGCCGGTCACCCATTTCAGGAAGGCCTGGGCTTCCTTCGGGTGCTTGCTGGAGGCCAGCACGCCCCCTCCGGAAACCGAGACGAAGGCGCCCGGGTCCTGGTTCTTGAAATAGTGCAGCCCGACGTTGCTGCTGTTCTCGCCGGTCTTGGCCTGGTCGCCGTAGTAATAATAGTGATAGATCACGCCGCCATCGACCTCGCCGGCATTGACCGCCTTCATCACCGTGCTGTTGCCTTTGTAGGCGGTGAAGTTCGCCTTCATCGCCTTCAGCCAGTCGGCCGTTGCGGCCTCACCCTTGAGCTGCAAAAGTGCGCTGACGATCGCCTGGAAATCGGCGCCGGACGGCGAAGCGGCCCAGCGTCCCTTCCAGCTCGGATCGGCGAGTTCAAGCAGCGACTTGGGCAACTGCTCGGCGGTCAGCTTGGTCTTGTTGTAAGCAAAGACGGTGCTGCGCGCGGCGATGCCCACCCACTTGCCGCTGGCCGGCTGGTACTCCTTGGGAATCTGCGCCAGCGTGTCGGCGTCGACCGGCGCGAACAGGCCTGATGACTCGACCAGCACCATGGCGGGTGAGTTTTCCGTCAGGAACACGTCGGCCGGCGAGGCGGCGCCTTCGGCAACGATCTGGTTGGAAAAATCGCTGTCGCCGCCGTGGCGAACGGTGACCTTGATGCCGGTTTCCTTGGTGAAACCTTCCACCCAGGCATTGGTCAGGCTCTCATGCTGGGCATTGTAGACGACGATGCCGCTGTCCTGGGCCATAACCGGGCTGGCGACCAGGCTGATTGCAAGTGCTGTGGCTCCGGCAAGGACGGAAAGAGCATGTTTCATGGACGTCATCCCGCTCGATCTCGATGGTCTTTGATTTAGCATGGCTGCACTATCAATTCCTGATCGGGGTAGTCAAGATTGGTGAGCTGCGTAATCGGGCGCCGGAGGTGAAACCTTCGTGATATTCCTTTACTTTGGCTTGGACATTATTTCGCCGGCCACGTAACAAATCGGGCCGAGGCGCGAATACTGGGGAGTTAACTCTTGTGACCGGCAAGGACGAGGCCGAGCTTTCCCGGCTGATGCGGGCCGCGATCGCGGGAGATGAAAGGGCTTACGCCGACTTTCTGCGCCGGACGGCTGCTCTCGTTCGCGGCTTCATCAGGCGCAAGATCGTTCAGGGCGGGGTCGATCCCGAGGATGTCGTGCAGGAAACCTTGCTGGCCATTCATGTGAAGCGGCATACCTGGCGCCAGGATTTACCTGTGCTGCCCTGGGTCTACGCCATCGCGCGCTTCAAGCTGATCGATGCCTTTCGACGGCGCGGGCGGCGCGTCGAGATCGAGATCGACGAGATCGCCGAGACCTTCGCCGAACCGGAAGCCGAAACGGTCAGCGGGCGTGACATCAACCGGGCGTTGGACGGCCTGCCGCCGGCGCAGCGTTCGGTGGTTTCGTCGGTGTCGGTCGAAGGCCGCTCCATCGGCGAGACGGCAGTGAGGTTCGGCATCAGCGAGACGGCGGTGCGCGTGTCGCTGCATCGCGGTCTCGCAGCCATTGCCAAACGGTTCGGAGCCAAGCAGTTCAGGCGGGAATGACATGAGGACCGACGATCTCATCAAGGCGCTCGACGCCGATGTCCGCAGCACGGCGATGCCGCTTGGCTCGGCCTGGTGGATAGGCGCCGGTGCGGCTACACTGATCGCGGCGGTGGTGTTCTGGCTGGCGATCGGCCCACGCACCGACATCGCCACCGCCATCTATACGACGCGTTTCGTTGCCAAGTTCGTGTTCACGATGGCTCTGGCTGTCAGCGCCTTCGCCTTGATCCGCGCCCTGTCGACACCCGGTGCAGCGACGAGCAGGGCGGCGGCCTTGATGATTGCCGCACCGCTGCTGGTGGCCGTAGCGGTGGGTCTGGAACTCCTTTCGGTGCCTGCGGCCGACTGGGGCAGGCGGCTGGTCGGCAGCAACATGGTTATCTGCCTGAGCTTCATTCCGCTGATCGGCATCGGTCCGCTTGCCGTCTTCCTGGCGGTGCTGCGCTATGGTGCGCCGACGCGGCCGGTGCTTGCCGGAGCCGTGGCGGGCCTGCTCGCCGGCGGGCTGGCGGCAACTTTCTATGCCGCACATTGCTTCGACGACTCGCCGCTCTTCGTTGCCACCTGGTATACGATCGCGATTGCCATCCTCGCCGCGCTCGGAGCGCTCGGCGGGCGGCTTTTCGTGCGTTGGTAGCGACTGCCTGGCCCCGAAACGGGTTCGACTTCCGCAAAGCAGCGCGAGGCTGGATATCGGTATGGGGTCGCTGTCGCCTGCAATGGCATGCCTCAGCGCGTCGGAACCGGATGCTCCCCGCGATAGTCGTAGAAGCCGCGTCCGGTCTTGCGGCCGAGCCAGCCGGCCTCGACATATTTCACCAGCAGCGGGCAGGGCCGGTATTTCGAATCCGACAGGCCGTCATGCAACACCTGCATGATCGACAGGCAGGTGTCGAGGCCGATGAAATCGGCAAGCTGCAGCGGTCCCATGGGATGGTTGGCGCCGAGCCGCATGGCGGTGTCGATCGCGTCGACCGAGCCGACCCCTTCATAGAGCGTGTAGATCGCCTCGTTGATCATCGGCAGCAGGATGCGGTTGACGATGAAGGCTGGAAAATCCTCCGAGACGGTGATCGTCTTCTCGAGATGGTTCACATAAGCCTTTGCCGCTTCGAAGGTCTGGTCCTCGGTGGCGATGCCGCGCACCAGTTCGACCAGCTTCATCACCGGAACCGGATTCATGAAATGGATGCCGATGAAACGCTCCGGCCTGTCGGTCTGCGCGGCGAGACGTGTGATCGAGATCGACGAGGTGTTCGTCGCCAGGATGGCTTCCGGATTGAGCTGCGGGCAGAGCTGGGCGTAGATCTTGCGCTTGACCGTCTCGTCCTCGGTCGCTGCCTCGATCACCAGATCGGCACCGGCAAGGTCGGCCATGGTCGGTGCTGACGAAATGCGCGCCATCGCCTCGTTGCGCAGCTTTTCTTCGAGTTTGCCGGAGCCGACCTGGCGGGCCATGTTGCCGCTGATCGTGGCGATGCCCTTTTCGATGCGCTCGGGCGAGATGTCGTAAACCAGCACCTTGTAGCCCGCCAGCGCGGACACATGGGCGATGCCGCCGCCCATCTGGCCCGCCCCGATGATGCCGATCGTCTCGATCTTGTTCATTACACCGTTCCCGTCAAATGGCTTTGCGGCCTGCTTTTTGTGCGGTGCAAACTAAAAGGGCGGGGCGACTTCGTCTACCCCGCCCTTCACAATTTAATACGCTTTGGCAGAAGGCGTCAAAGCGCCTTTTGCAGTTCCGGCAGAATGACGAAAAGGTCGCCGACGAGGCCGTAGTCGGCGACCTGGAAGATCGGCGCCTCCTCGTCCTTGTTGATGGCGACGATGACCTTCGAATCCTTCATGCCGGCAAGATGCTGGATGGCGCCAGAGATGCCGACGGCGATGTAGAGATCGGGTGCGACCACCTTGCCGGTCTGGCCGACCTGCCAGTCGTTCGGCGCATAGCCGGCATCGACTGCGGCACGAGAGGCGCCGACGGCGGCGCCGAGCTTGTCGGCGATCGGCAGGATGACTTCCTGGAACTTCTCCGAGGAGCCCAGCGCGCGGCCGCCCGAGATGATGATCCTGGCCGAAGTCAGCTCCGGACGGTCGGTCTCGGAAAGCTTATTCTCGACGAAGCTCGACAGGCCGGGATTGACTGCTGCCTGAACCGTCTCGACCGGGGCTGAACCGCCCTCGGGTGCAGCCTGGAAGGAGGCGGTGCGCACGGTGATCACCTTCTTGGCGTCGCTCGACTGCACCGTCTGGATGGCGTTGCCGGCATAGATCGGCCGCTTGAAGGTGTCGGGCGAGACAATCTCGATGATCTCCGACACCTGCGCGACATCGAGCAGGGCTGCCACGCGCGGCGCGACATTCTTGCCCGAGGAGGTCGCCGGCGCGACGATCGTGTCATAGGCATCGGCCATGCCGACGACCAGCGCCGCCAGCGGTTCGGCGAGACGCTCGGTGAGCTCGTCGGCTTCGGCAAGCAGCACCTTGCTCACGCCCTTGAGCTTGGCGGCGGCGTCCGCTGCCGGCTTGGCGCCGTTGCCCGCGACCAGCACATGCACGTCGGAGCCGATCTGCAGTGCAGCCGAAAGCGCCTTGGCGGTCTGGTCGGAAAGCGTCGCATTGTCGTGTTCGGCAATCAGAAGAATTGTCATCTTTTTGTCCCTTCCCAGCCCTACAGCACGCCAGCTTCGTTCTTGAGCTTGTCGACCAGTTCGGCGACGCTCTTGACCTTGACGCCCGCCTTGCGGCCGCCTGGCTCCTCGGTCTTGATCACCTTCAGCCGCGGCTTGACGTCGGCGCCGTAATCGGCGGGAGATTTCTCGTCGAGCGGCTTCTTCTTGGCCTTCATGATGTTGGGCAGCGAGGCATAGCGCGGCTGGTTGAGGCGAAGATCCGCGGTGACAATCGCCGGCATCTTCAGCTCCACCGTCTGCAGGCCGCCATCGACCTCGCGCGTCACCTTGGCCTTGTCGCCATCGATAACGACCTTGGAGGCAAAAGTGCCTTGCGCCCAGCCCAGAAGTGCGGCCAGCATCTGGCCGGTCTGGTTCGAATCGTCGTCGATCGCCTGCTTGCCGAGAATGACGAGACCGGGCTTTTCCGCCTCGACCACGCCCTTCAGCACCTTGGCGACGCCCAGCGGCTCGGTCTGCTCGTCGGTCTTGACCAGGATGGCGCGGTCGGCGCCCATGGCGAGCGCGGTGCGCAAGGTCTCCTGCGCCTGCTGCGGCCCGATCGAGACAACGATGATCTCCTCCGCCTTGCCGGCCTCCTTCAGCCGGATCGCCTCTTCGACCGCGATCTCGTCGAACGGGTTCATCGCCATCTTGACGTTGGCGAGTTCCACCGCCGAACCGTCAGCCTTCACACGAACCTTGACATTCGCATCCACAACCCGCTTCACGGGCACAAGGATCTTCATTTGCCTGTCACCTCTTTCACGATAGCCACCTCTTTCAAGATAGTCGGGCGCGCTATAGCAGTGTGCGCCTCTTCAGAGTTGTCGAAAGCCGACATTCCGGACGGAATTCTGGTCTCCGACCGTCTAAAGCGCGTCGTATGTGGCCGACCTCACGCGACGCGCTTCAGGTTATGTGTTCCATGCATGCCGTTATCGCAAAACCGCTGCACAGTTTGCGCGACATGCATCGGTGTGGGAACGCTTCCGTAGTTGCGGCGACCCCGCACGTCAATATCCGGGACGCGCCCAAATCATCCGCGCCGCACTCAAATCGGTTCAGTCGGGACTGGAGGCGGTTCCCCGTCCCCAGCGCGACGCCGGCAGCGGTTCGCCTGGCGCCGGCTCTGCGGCAACAGGCATTTGGCCGGCGACCACCGCTGCCTCTTCATCCGCACCGGCAAGCAGCGGTACGCCGCGGTTGCGCAAGACGAGCACCAGCACGGCCCCGGCGATGATGCCGCCGACATGGCAGGCCCAGGAAATCTGATCCTCGCCACCGGCGGCGAACATCACGATCTGGAACAGGATCCACAGGATGAGCGGGATGAAGGCCGGGATGCGCAGCGGAATGCGGGCGAAGGCCAGCACCCATACCTTTACCCTGGGATAGAGGATCAGATAGGCGGCGACCACGCCGGCAATGGCGCCTGAGGCGCCGATCAGCGGAACCTGCGAGTCCCACGCGATCAGGCCCTGGAAGAAGGCGCCGGCGATGGCGCAGAGCAGATAGAAGGCGAGAAAGCGGATATGACCGAGCGCGTCCTCGACATTGTCGCCGAACACCCACAGGAACAGCATGTTGCCGCCGAGATGGAAAATATCGGCATGCAGGAAGGAATAGGTGACGTAGCTCAGGCTCTCCGGGATGACCACAAACTGCGGAGCCAGTTCGACGCTGTCGTGGACGACCGACGGGATAAAGCCGAGGCCTAGAACAGCGGCGTTGGTGAACTGCTCGCCGCCAAGCGCGGTGGCGAAGTAGATGAGCGTGTTGAACGCGATCAGGCCGATCGTGACATATTGCTGCTTGATGTGGCGCAGCCGGTTGGTGTCATAAAGCGGGATGAACATCGGACCCCTCCCGTCTCGGCAGATTCAGCGGTTCTTGCCGGGAATCCATAGCACGTCGGCGTTTCCATTGTCATTGACCGCGCGTGCGGCGACGAACAGAAAGTCCGATACGCGGTTGATGTATCTTATCGCCTCGCGGTTGAGATGCTCGCCTGGGTTTTGCGTCAAAGCCACCATGATGCGCTCGGCCCGCCGCGCCACCGTGCGGGCAAGGTGAAGGGCCGCCGCCGCCGGGGTGCCGCCGTTGAGCACGAAGGATTTGAGCGGTTGCAAATCCTTGTTGAGCAGGTCGATGTCCTTTTCGACACGGTCGGTCTGCACAGCGGTGATGCGCAGCGGCTCATAGCCGAGCGGCTTGCCGTCATCCGGCACCGCCAGATCGGCGCCGAGGTCGAAAAGGTCGTTCTGGATGCGGCCGAGCATAGCGTCGATCGCCGGATATGTTGCTGCGGTGTGGATGCGGGCCATGCCGATGCAGGCATTGGCTTCGTCGATCGTGCCATAGGCGTCGATGCGCAGATCGGATTTCAGCCGCCGTTCACCGGTGCCGAGGCCGGTGGTGCCGTCGTCGCCGGTGCGGGTGTAGATCTTGTTGAGCTTGACCACGCTCTGCCTCCCGAAATCGCCACCCTCGTCACTTGCGGGTGAAATACACCGCCAGCATGATCAGCACCAATGCCACGAACTGCAGCAGCACGCGCGTCTGCATCAGCTTGTTGGAGGTCATGCCGGAGCCGCCGCGCATCATATTGATGAGGCCGCGGATCAGCACGATCACCACGGCGACCATGACGAGAACAGCGAGGATGTTGAAGACGGTTGCCATAGAGTGTTTCCAGTCGATTGCGTTCAGGCGCGTTTGGCAAGCAGGCGGTAGAGCATTGATGCCGGCAGGATGCGTTTGAGGACAACGCCGATCCTGGCCGGCACCGTTACCACATAATGCGGACGCGGGCGCCGCGACAGAAGCGCATGGCGCAAGGCCGCATGAACCACCGCCGGCCCGGGCTTCAGCCGTGACGTGCTGCCGCCGGCCTGCAGCCGTTGCAGCTGCGCCTCGTAAGCGAGGCGGTGCACGGAATTCTCACGGTCGATATTCCTGAGAAACCACACAAGGCCGTTGCTGGCGATCTTCGATGTCACTGGCCCCGGCTCAATCAGCGAGACATGGATGCCGCTGCCCTGGAGTTCCTGATGCATGCACAGCATCAGCCCTTCGATCGCGTGCTTCGACGCCGAATAGGCGCCGCGAAAGGGCAGCGGCGCCAGGCCGAGGATCGAGGAGCAGTGGACAAGACGGCCATGGCCCTGGCGCCGCATCACCGGCACGACACGGCGGGTGAGGTCATGCCAGCCGAAGACATTCGCCTCGAATTGCTCCCTGAGCGCCGCGACCGGCAGGTCCTCGACGGCGCCGGGCTGGGCGTAGGCGCCGTTGTTGAAAAGGGCATCGAGGCGTCCGCCGGTCCGCTCCAGCACCGACGCCACCAGCGTCTCGATGGATCCCGGTTCGCAATAATCCAGATAGAAAGCCTCGATGCGGTCGGCCTCGAGGGCGGCGATGTCCTCCGGCTTGCGTGCCGTCGCGAACACCCGCCAGCCTTCCGCCTTCAGCGCCCGGGTGCAATAGGCGCCTATCCCGGAAGAAGCTCCGGTGATGATGATGGTGCGCAACTCTTCTCCAGGAGGAAGCGTGTTTTGACCTAGGCTTGCCATTTGCCGCAATCCCTTCCCATATTCGCGGCGTCGAGACAATCGAAGGGAACGCGGTTCTTGTTGCGGAAGATCGTAGCCCTCAAGCGCGTGCTCTATGACGCGTTCGGCCATTTCGATGCAGACGATGGCTGGGCAATGGCCAGTCATCTGGCGATCACGGCGCTGATGGCGCTATTCCCTTTTCTGATTTTCGCCACGACGCTGGCCAGCTTCCTCGGCGCACAGGCTTTCGCCGACACCGCCGTGCATATTGTCTTCGACACCTGGCCCGAGCAGATCGCCGAGCCGATCGCGCGCGAGGTGCTCAACGTGCTCACCGTGCAGCGCACCGACCTGTTGACCTATGGCGTGCTGCTTGCCGCCTTCTTCGCCTCGAACGGCATCGAGGCGCTGCGCACCTCGCTCAACCGCGCCTACCGCGTTTCCGAAACGCGCGGCATCATATACCGCCGGGTACAGAGCATCGCCTTCGTGCTGATCGCCACGGCAGGTTTTCTGGCGATCAGCGTGCTTCTAGTGTTTGCGCCGTTGCTGGCGCGGCTGGCCGAGGCCAATTTCGAATGGGTAAAACCCTATATGGGAACGATCACGCTGTGGCGTTATATCATCGCCTCGGTCGTCATCGTCGGCGGGCTGTTCGCGGTGCATTACTGGCTGCCTGCGGGCAAGCGCCGCTTCGTCTCGATCATACCGGGCATCATCTTCACGCTGATTGCCTGGCTTATCGGGTCGACCATCTTCGCCGCCTATCTCGACCGTTTCTCGTCCTATGTGACGACCTATGCCGGCCTTGCCTCGATCATGGTCGCGGTCGTCTTCCTCTATATGGTCTCGGCGATCTTCATTCTCGGCGGTGAACTCAATGCCGCGATCAGCCGCTATCTGGAGGCACGCGCGCGAGTTGGCTGATTCTTGTTTTGAGCATGATCTTTTCCGAAACCGGTTCCCACTTTTTGGGATCAGGCTTTGGTTGGCTGAGCGGTTGCCAGCCCGACGCCGAACGTCGCGATCGCCATGCCAACGATCTGGACCAGGTTCAACTGTTCGCCGAACAACAGCCAGGCGATGACCGCGGTGACGGCCGGGACCAGATAGAACAGCGAAGCGACTTTCGACATCTCGCCGTCGCGGATCATTACCATCAACAGGAAGATGGCGCCGATCGACAGCACCAACACCAGCCATGCCATGGCGAAGATCAACTCGCCATTGACGATGACGATTCGCGTCTCGAAAGCGAGCGAGGCCAAAGCCATCACCGATGCACCGCCGACATATTGCCAAGTGGTGGCCGCCACGAGATCGCCGCCGGAGGCGAAGCGCTTCTGCCAGATCGTGCCGGCGCTCATGCCAAGCACCGAGACAAGCGAGGCGGCCAGCGTCTCGGCCGTCACGCCGCCGCCAAGCGTGCCGAGCTTCGGCCAAAGCACGATGACCACGCCGGCAAGTCCGACAGTGAGACCGGCCCAATGGCGCGGCAGGATCGCCTCACCGAGAAACCGGCCGGCCATCACTGCGGTGATCAGCGGCTGCAGCCCGACGATCAAGGCCGATAACCCGGCCGGCATGCCCCTGTGGATGGCCCAGAACACGCCGCCGAGATAGACGCCATGCATCAGGATGCCGGCGCCTGTCGCGTGAAACGCCTCCTTGCGCGTCGCTCGCCTGGAGCCGAGTGCTGCCATCAAGGCGGCCAACAGCACGGCGGCCAGCACGAAACGAGCGGCCAGGAAGGTGAAAGGCTCGGCCCACGGCATGGCATAACGCGCGCCGATGAAGCCGGTCGCCCACAGGACGACAAAGGAGGCGGGGATGAACCGCTTGATGCTGCGCATTTTTGAAAGGCTGCCGCGTGCTCGGTGAGGGGTTTTGTACGGGACTGCTGTAATGCGGTTCAACCCGGCTAGCAAAACCAAACGGTTGATCCATAGGCTCGAATGAAGGATGCGCTCTGGGTCAGGGAGGATCAAAACATGATCCAGTTCCACTCGGATAAATGCTCATCTGTCGTGATCCTTCGCGCCCCCTCTGTCCTGCCGGACATCTCCCCCACTTGGGGGGAGATTGGCAGCTTTGGCGTACCGCTCGCTCCCGCGACGGTGGCGGTTCGGCAAGGCGGTGGTGACGGCGATCTCCCCCCTTGTGGGGGAGATGTCCGGCAGGACAGAGGGGGGCGCCTCGCTCCGCCATCAAAGGTTCTGCACCGTCGTGACGCTCTGAGGTAACGGAATTGATTTAAATCCCAACCAACCGCCGGACGTCTTCCGGTGATGCGCCGGCCTCGCGCAAGGCGGCAAGGCCGGTATCGGCAAAACTCTTCGACAGCTTTCGTCCGTCCGGGCCCAGGACCAGACGATGGTGGAAGTAGCTTGGTTGCGGCAGGCCGAGGATTTCCTGGAGCAGGCGCTGCACGCCGGTGGCGGAATAGAGGTCCTGGCCGCGCACGACGTGGCTGATGCCCTGCAGCGCGTCGTCGACGACGACGGCGAGATGATAGCTTGTCGGGATTTCACGGCGCGCCACGATCACGTCGCCCCAGTCCTGCGGGCGGGCTTCTATCGTGCGTGTCGTGGAAAGGCTTTCATCGGAAAATTCCAGCCATGACAGACCCGTGCCGACGCGCGCCATCGCAGCATCGACGTCGAGCCGCCAGGCGAAAGGCGCATTCTCGGCCATCCGTCGCTGGCGTTCCCTCATAGTCAACGCCTTGTCGACGGCGGGATAGAGCGGCACCCCGTCCGGGTCGCGCTGCCAGTCGCGGCCGCGCCTTTCGCGGTCGGCAATGAAGGCGCGGATTTCGCCACGGCTCATGAAGGCCGGGTAGACGAGTTCCTCGCTGATCAGCCGATCGAGCACCGCCTGATAGTCCGAAAAATGCTCGGACTGACGGCGCACCGGTTGTTCCCAGCCAAGCCCGAGCCATTCCAGGTCGCGAAAAATACCGGCCTCGAATTCCGGTGTGCAGCGCATCGTATCGATGTCCTCGATGCGCAGCAACAGCCGCCCGCCGGTTGTGCTGGCCAACTTTTGATTGAGCAGCGCCGAATAGGCATGGCCGAGATGCAGTTCGCCATTCGGGCTCGGCGCGAAGCGGAATGTCAGGAGTGTCATCGTTCGGCGGCAATCGGGTTGTGCGGCGCTTTCGCCAGTTGCTACTTTGCGCCTGATTACATCTGCCACTTTGCGCCGGGAACAAGCAGACATGCAACGCATCGCCACGCTCGACGACGTCTCGCAAGGGCTCGACGCGCTCTGCCTGCTCGACCCGCGCCTGGAAAAGGTGCGCGGCATGGCCGGCGAGGTGCCGCTTCGGCTGTCCGAGCCGGGGTTCAGAAGCCTTGCCTCGATCATCGTCTCGCAGCAGGTATCCCGCGCGAGCGCCGACGCGATCTTCGGGCGGCTGACAAAACTCGTCGATCCGCTGACGCCGCAAGCCATCCTTGCCGCTGACGAAGCCATCTTTCGCGAAGCCGGACTGTCGCGGCCGAAACAGCGCGGGCTGATCGCCGTCGCCCAGGCGGTGGTCGATGGGCTCGACCTCGATCATCTCTGTTTGCTCGACGCCGCGGAGGCGATCGCGGCGATGACCAAGGTGTCAGGCATCGGTCCGTGGACGGCGGAAGTCTATCTTTTGTTCGCCGCCGGCCACCCCGACGTCTTCCCGGCACGCGACGTTGCCCTGCAGAGCGCGGTCGGCCACGCGCTCGGCATCGACCCGCGCCCGCCCGAGAAAACGCTGATCAAGCTCGCCGAATCATGGAGCCCGTGGCGCGGTGTCGCATCACGGCTTTTTTGGGCGTATTATCGTGAAACCCGGGGCAGGGACGCCGCGCCGCCTGGCTGAATCCGTAAAAAAGCATGAAAATCATGCATTTTTAGCGCTGCGATTGATCGACAAGCCGCTTCACATCCCTGTCATGTCGGGCTTACAGTATCCGCGCCGACAGGCTACAGCGCCGCGCATCCAGTTGGATGCGCAAAGGACGCTGTAGGACTTTTTGAAGCTGCGCATGATCCCTTCCGAAAATCGAACCGATTTCGGGGTCATACGCTGAACCAAGGAGGTCAATGACGTGACGGTTGCCGTATCTCCGGATGGGCTTCCAGCACTGGTGCTGAACGCGGATTACCGTCCGCTCAGCTATTACCCCCTGTCGCTCTGGTCGTGGCAGGACGCCATCAAGGCGGTGTTCCTCGAGCGGGTCAACATCGTCGCCGAATACGAGCACGCGGTGTCGTCGCCGACCTTCTCGATGAAGCTGCCGAGCGTCGTCAGCCTGAAAGCTTATGTGAAGCCATCGCGGCATCCGGCCTTCACCCGCTTCAACGTCTTCCTGCGCGACCGTTTCCAGTGCCAGTATTGCGGCACGCCGGAGGATCTGACCTTCGACCATGTCGTTCCCCGCCATCGCGGCGGCGCAACGACGTGGGAGAATGTCGTCGCCGCCTGCTCGCCCTGCAATCTGAGGAAGGGCGGCATGATGCCGGCGCACGCCAAGATGTGGCCGCTGCAGAAACCTTTTCAACCGACGGTGCACGACCTGCACAACAATGGCCGCTTGTTCCCGCCCAACCATCTGCATGAAAGCTGGATGGATTATCTCTATTGGGATGTCGAACTGGAGCCATAGAGTTCGGCAGAAATCCGCCATGCCGGTCGCCTGACGAAGCTTCTGCGCTTCCGGTGCTCACGTACTGTAAGTACGCTCCGCTTCGGTTCTCGAAACCCACGTCATGCGCTCCGGCCTGACGAATTTCTGGACGAACTCTGCGCTGTGCAACTCAGTCGCGGGCAAAGGCGCCGCGGAAGGCGATGACGGCCAGGACAAAACTGGCGATGGCGTTCCAGCCGGCCAGCGACAGGCCAAGGATGCGCACGGCCGCCTTGTCGCAGGAGGGCGGGACGAATCTGTCGAGCGCATCGAGCACGCCCTTGCCGCCGGTATCGACAGGACCGGCAGCCGCTGCACAGTCGGTCGGCCCCGGCCACCACGCCCATTCGACACCGGAGTGATAGACGCCGAGATAGACGCCGTAGACCATCAGCAGGCCGCCGACGGCCAGCAGGCCGCGTGTCAGCCACGCGGGGGCGCGCAATGTCGACGCAGCCGCCGCCAGCAGCATCAGCGGCACGCCGATGTAATAGGGGGTGCGTTGCTCCAGGCAGAGCTTGCAGGGGATGTAGCCGCCGAGATGCTGGAAGGCCAGCGCTGAGCCGACGGTGGCGGCCATGGCGGCGGCGAGGAACAACGCCGTCCGCATGCGCTGGCGTCCAGGGTCGGCATTCACGGTCGCTGTCATCGATCTGCCGTTCGCCTTGTTGTTGAGCATGATCTTTTCCGAAAGCCGGCGCCCACTTTTTGCTACGCTGACCTTCGGTTCGGGATCATGCTCTAAAACGCGTATTTGACGACGATATAGAGCGAAATCAGGGCAGCGGCGCCAGCGCCGGCGATCATGCCGAGGCGTTTTTCGATGAACTCGCGGATCGGTTCGCCATAGCGGCGCAGCAGCCAGGCGAGGAACAGGAAGCGGGCGCCGCGCGCCACGATCGCCAGCACGATGAACAGCAGCAAAGGCGTGCCGATGACGCCGGACAGGATCGTCACCACCTTGATCGGCGGCAGATGGGCGAGGCCGGAGGTGATCAGCATCAGGACGATGAATCCGGTGCCCGCCGAGACGCGCAGTGTCTCGAAGTCGTCATACTTGCCGTAGAATTCAAGGATCGGCCGCGCCACCGAGTCATAGGAGTAGTGGCCGATGTACCAGCCGGCTATGCCACCCAGAACGGAGGCCAGCGTGGCGACCAGCGCGTAGCGATAGGCGCGATCCGGCCGCGACAGCGCCATAGGCAGATAGAGCACATCGGCCGGCACCAGAAACACCGAGCTTTCGACGAAAGCGATGAAGGCCAGCCACCATTCGGCGGATTTCTTCGCCGCCAGCGACAAGGTCCAGTCGTAAAGTCCGCGAAGCATCGGCACTCCTGATGCACGTCGCCCAAAATGCGCAGCGCCTTTGGGACAACAATGCATAAAAACCAAGACCAAAAGCGCGCCAGATGAATCTCTCCAGACGCGACGCGCTTCAATGCGCTGCCTGTCTAGAAAGATTTTTCGCGCCGCACAATGGCCGTAGCTTCACGAAATCGAAAGGCCGCGGCCGAGCGAAAGCCACATGCCCGGAATTGACCACCCCGAATTGGCCAGTTGACGAACAGGCCTCCAACCGTATAGTCCGCGCCCATCCAGGCCGCCCGGCCTGAGCCCCTATGGCGGAATTGGTAGACGCGCTCGACTCAAAATCGAGTTCCGCAAGGAGTGCTGGTTCGATCCCGGCTAGGGGCACCACCACCTTTATACCGGTGTTGATTTGCCGGACCTTTTTCTGATTTTTGTCCCACTCTTTGTCATCGACTTTTTCGGTGGGACAATTTCGTCCAGATTTTGTTCCGGAATAACCAAGAGATGGGCGGCCTGTCCAGCCATCCGGCGGCGTTGCGCCTTCCTCGTGTAGTGCGTCGTTTGCTGCTTGGTGGTCCAACCGAAGATCGCCATGAGCTGCTCGTCAGTAGCACCGTTCTCGGCTGCTATAGTGGCTCCTGCTTTTCGAAGGCCGTGAAGGGTGCAGTGGGGCAACTCCGCTTGATCGCACCAGTCCCGCATTTTGTTACCAAGTGAATTAACGGTGAATGGTTTTCCCCATTCCGACGTCAAGAAGGTCAGGTCACCGCAGGCACTGGCGTCGATTGTCGCCCTCAACTGAGGAAGAATGGGAAGCTCCACCTCGACACCCGACGATTTGCTGGTCTTCTGGGGACGGATGTGTAGCCATCCATTCCTGACGTGCTGGCGCCCAAGGATGGCAAGATCCTGGCGACGCAGTCCCGTAAACAGTCCCAGATGCAGTGCCAGACGTGCCTTGCTGCCAGGTGGATGGCGTGCCTCGAACTGACGCACCTCTGCGACGGACCATGTGTGAAATCCATCGCCAGATTTCAGGCGCTTGATCCCGAGAGCTGGATTGCTCCGGACGATCTCGTTCTCAATCGCCCAACCGTACATGGCCGAGATGACCTTCACGACCTCATTCTGAGCACCTGGCGTCGAACGGAGATCATCTCGAATTTCGAGGACGTGCTTCCGCTCCAGGAGGTCGAAGGGGAGTGTCCCCCGCTTGCTGCCGCTTTTGTGCTCGCTGTTGCAGATTTCATCGAGAACCGATGACCGTCGAGCAAGGATTTTGGGTGAGAGCCTTACACGTCGCTTGTACTCCTGGCATAGCCAGCGAAAGTCCCTCTGGGACACCGGTTCATTTCGGTCCGCGGTGCCGCTGAGTTTCAGAGGCGCGTAGGGAACGTTTAGCCAGCACAAGCCACCTCGGCCTCAAACTCCTTTGTCCCCGGCTTCTCCCGTAGTCGGACTTTGGACCGGCCGAGGGCGCGAAAGTACAGGCGCACGTTTCCGTGTCGGTCACGATCAGGGGAAACGCCCTTTGGTAGCTTTCTGGGCGACGTGGTGATCGATGGCGACGACATCCACGGAGACGGTGTCAACGTCGCGGCCCGTTTGGAGGGATTGGCGGAACCGGGCGGTGTTTGCGTATCGGCGGCAGTCTATGACCAGGTGCGCGATCGCATTGAGTTGCCGTTCGAGGATCTGGGGGAACAGCGGGTCAAGAATATCGACCGGCCGGTCCGCATCTGGCGCTGGATTCGTGACACCGTGGCGTCGTCGCCCGGTGTTGATCAGATGCCGCTCCCGGAACGACCATCGATCGTGGTCCTTCCCTTCAACAACATGAGCCGCGATCCGGAGCAAGAATACTTCAGTGACGGCATCACTGAGGATATCATCACCGATCTCAGCAAGGCATCCGGCCTGTTCGTCATCGCGCGCAACTCGGCTTTCGTCTACAAAGAAACGACGTTCAGTGTCCCTCACGTATGCCGCGAACTCGGCGTCAAGTTCGCTGTCGAAGGCAGCATTCGAAAGGCCGGCGACCGGGTTCGCGTCACCGCCCAGCTGATCGATGGCACAAGCGGCGGACATCTCTGGGCCGAGCGCTACGACCGTGACCTCACTGACATTTTCGAGGTCCAGGACGACATCACGCAACAAATCGTTGCTGCGCTGAAGGTCAGGCTCAGCGAGGCGGAGAAATCCTTGATTGTCGATGGCGGCACGAAAGACGTGAACGCCCACGATCTCTTTTTGAGGGGTCGCGAGCTGATCCTTGGGCTCAAGAGAGATCGTGAGATGTTCGATCAATCGACCACCTATTTCCGTCGGGCGATCGAGATCGATCCGTCCTACGCCGCCGCTTATGCGGGTCTGGGCATGGCCTATATCCTAGATTATCAGAACCATTGGACCGACGCGCCCGAGAGGTCACTTGATCAAGCCGATCGCTTCACAGCCCAAGCGATCGCCAGGGACGACCAGGACCCTTTCGCCCATTATGTCGCCGCAATGGTGGCCATGTTCATGAGGGACTATGAGCGATGGGCCCATGAGGCCGACCGGGCGTTGTTGCTAAATCCCAACTACGCTCCCGCGCTCAACATGCGGGGCACCGTTCACATTTATACGGGAGAGCCGGCGAAAGCCATTCCCATGATTGAACGGGCGATACGCCTCGATCCGATTTCACGACAGCAGCACGTACACTTCCTGGGCACCGCTTATTTCGTAGTCGGCGATTACGAGACTGCGGCGGCTCTGTTCAGGGATCGTATCGCGCTCAATCCCACCACGGACTTGTCGCGCGCGTTCCTCGCCTCAGCATTGGGCCACCTTGGCAAATTGGACGAGGCCGGCGAAGTTTGGCGCGAACTCAAGGAAATCAATCCGAGGTACTCCCCCGTCGAGCATATCGGCCGTTTGCCGTTCAGGGATCCCTCGGATGCCGAGAAGTTTACCGTTGGCCTGCGCCAAGCGGGGCTAGTGCAGTAATGACGCCACAAAGCCCGGCCGCGTTGCGATAACGAAAGGGAGGAAACGATGCTTCGGACACCAGTTCGCCTCGCGTTCTTGACCGCGTTGTTAGCTGCGCTTTCTTTGGTCACAGCCATTGCCGACGACGCGCAGATTAAGCGCGGCGAATACCTCGTCACGATCGGCGGATGCAACGACTGCCACACGCCGGGTTACTTCTTCGGAAGGCCCGACATGTCGCGCTTTCTTGGCGGCTCGGACGTAGGCTTCGAGATTCCTGGTCAGGGTGTTTTTGTCGGCCGCAACATCACGCCGGACAAGGAGACCGGGATTGGCAGTTGGACCCCCGAGCAGATCGTTGCCGCGATTCAGACGGGCGAACGGCCGGACGGCCGCATCCTTGCGCCGATTATGCCTTGGCACGCTTTTGCGCATCTGACGGCCGATGACGCAACGGCGATCGCAGCATTCCTTCAAAGCGTGAAGCCGGTGGGCAACCAGGTCCCGGGCCCGTTCAAACCGGGGGAAAAGGTGTCGAGCTTCATGTTCCGGATCATGCCGCCGGGCGAAACCGTAGCCGCGGCGCCGAAATAGGCCGGGTGTCAATCGGCATGGGGGTCTCCGCGCCGATCGGCACGATAAGCCGTTGAATCTTAGTCGGGTCGGGCGTGTTAGGGCTGGCGAAGACCTTGCCGGGCGGGCCGATCTCGTCGATGCGGCCTTCATGAATTAAAACGGCGCTGCTAGCGAAACGCATTGCATTGGATGACCATCAAGAGCGTGATGCCGTCGGCGGCAAGTTCCCTGGACGCCGAGCATCTCGGCAACCAATTCGGGGTCAAGTGCGGAGGTGATCTGGTCGTTGGCGCCACGTGGGCGCGAAGAGCTTCACGACTGAAAAGGAATCATGGTTCGGATCGTGAGCCGATTTGCCAGCAAGGCTGGGGCGACAAGATAAAGGACCACGGCGATCATCACGACGCCAGAGAACCCGACATGCATTGCAAGCAGCGTGGCGAGAATCGCGCTCAGCACGGACGCACAGCCGTTGATTCCCCACGCCCAGGGAATGAATGTCTCCGAACGCGCGCCGACATGCCCGAGGCCGAGGGGAAACGGCATGCCCATAAAAAGAGCGAGCGGCGCTATGAGAAGGAGCGCGATCGCGATCTTAGCGGCGTCCGGGAACGCCAGCAGCCTTTCGAATACTGAGGGCAGCGCGAGAAGGTAGGTGGCAGCCAGGATCGCGATAACCCCGACAGCGAGGGCGATGCCGCGCACCGCCGACCCGCGCCCAACCGTCGCGGCCCAGCGTGCGGCAACGGCGCTACCGAGACCGGCGAATGCGAGGAAGCCCGCAAGCACGACAGCGACAGCGTAGAACGGATGACCGAGGAACAGCACAAAGCGCTGGATGAAGGCGATTTCGATGAAGAGGAAGGCTAGCCCCAAGGCAAGGAAGTAGAGCCCGAAGCGCAGCCGGTGCAAAGCTTTTCCGAGCGCGTCTCTGCGAATCCATAGCGGCAGGAGGATCAGGATGGCGCTGAGGATGGCAGCCTGGACCAGAGTCGTCACGAGGATCAGGTAGCTCCAGTCGAGCATCGCTGCCCCGCCCTGGGTGCGCAGGGCTAGGAGTTCGGGCAGGGCGCGCCAGCGGAAGAAGTCGAAGAAATAGGGCCGATTGTCGGTGGCCGGTGCGATGGCGAACTTGTAGCGCTCGATGAAGTCGGCGCGCTCAGGGCCGAGGAGCGCGAGGGCTCCCTCGTAGAGATATTCCTGATCGAGCTGGTTGAAGTGGTTCACGTCGCTCGCGGAGATGCCCGGCACCCAAGAGATGTCGAAGAAGTTCTCGGCCGCGAAGCTGCGAATGACCGCAATGTCTTCGCCTTTGAACGGCGACTTGGCGACGAGCAAAGTTGCGGTATTCCAGCTCCGGATCAGCGCCAGGTGCCGATCCGGCTCGGCCACGCCTTCCGCCTCGAGCGCTGCTATGGCGGTGGCGAACAGCTTAAGGCTATCACGCGGCGGCACTCGCAGCCATCGCGTGATAGCGACGACACCCTCTGGTCCGAGAATCGCGAGGTAATCCCGCATTGCCTCCACGGTATAGGTGTAATTTTCATGCAAGCTCTGCACGCCGGCTGCGGCCGCGCTGAAGGAATCGAGGAGCGGCATCTGGATCAGGTCGTAGCGCTCGCCGGCAGTCACAGCGAAGGCGCGCGCCTCGGCCAAATGCAAGCGCAGGTTCGGTCGGCTGAAGATACCGCCAGCGAAGTCGGCGAAGCGATTCCGAGCCAAGTCGATCATTTGCGGGTTGACTTCTACCGCATCCACCGTATCGGCCCCGGCGCGCAGCGCCAGCAGCACCTGCTCGCCGCCCCCGGCGCCGAGGATTAGTACCCGCGGCCGCTCGAGGATGCGGTACGGCAGCGCCGCCGTTGTCCGGTCGAGATAGGCGACCTTCGCCGGATCGCCTCCATAGGCGGTGATCGCCGCAATACTGTCGCCATCGGTGAAGACGGCGAGTTGCGCAGGCGGCTCTTGGGTGTTGGCAAGGCTGAGGCCAGGCGCGTAACGGAAGGGGATGGTCGGACTCTCGACAACCGTCAGCAACCCGAGCGGGCTCGACCGCTCCTCGATCACCCGCGCGTTAGGAACCTCCAGGGCCATGCGGAGGCCCTTATATTGCGACATATGCGGCTCGGGGGCCACCCAGGACGGCGGTAGCGATACTGCAACGAACGCCGCTGCTAACCCAAGGCCGCCCGCTGCGAGCCACCGATGGCGGACCATGCCGAACGCGGCAAAGGCAGCCGCCGCGAATGCCAGGGCTGCAACGAAACGCAGCGCCGTAGATGGAAAGACCAGGAACAGGAGCCCGACGACACCCAGCGCACCGATCCCTGCGCCGGCCAAGTCGAAGGCGTAGACGCGTCCGATCTGTCCGGGATGGCGGCAGAAAGCAAGGCCGACGGAGGTCGCGCCAAAGAAGAACGGCAGGATCAGAAGCGCATAGCTGGCCGCGAGCCAACCGAGCTGTCGCGGATCCCAGATGATCTCGAGCGCGTTGAACGGCAGACGTTCGGCGATGGCGAAGCTGGCGACCGCGGTCATGCCGAACAGCGCTGCCGACGCCGCGAAAGCAGCCGGGTACCGCTCCACTAGCCAGCGCTGTGCGAGCGCAATGAACGTACCGCTCGCGCCGAAGCCCAAGAGCGCGATGCTGATGATCATGTAGGCAAAATGGTGCCATTGAACGATCGAAAACAATCGCATCAGCAGCAGTTCGTAACCGAGAACCGCTGCCGAAATGAGACCGACTGGCAGCATGCGGCCCGCTCTCACCGGGAGGGACCTCCCCGCAGCGGAACGAAGCTCACCGGCAGCAGCTGCCGGGTCGTGACGCCTCCGTCTCGTCGCTTCTCGACGAGCATGAGAAACTGGGTTGCAAAGGGTCCTCCCACAGGGATGACCATTCGGCCTCCTTCAGCGAGCTGCTCGACAAGCGGCGGCGGGATATGGCTGGCCGCCGCAGTCACCACGATGCCGTCGAAGGGTGCGCGCTCAGGCCAGCCGTAGTAGCCGTCGTACACCTTCACCTCGACGTTGTCGAAGCGAAGCTCCGCAAGTCGTGCCGCTGCCCTGTTGCCCAATTCCGGGATAATTTCGATGGAGTAAACCTTGTCGGCGAGCGGCGACAGGACGGCTGCCTGATAGCCCGAGCCGGTGCCGATCTCGAGAACGGTGTCGCCTGGCCGGATATTGATCAGGTCGGTCATAAGCGCGACGATAAAGGGCTGCGAGATCGTCTGACCGTGCCCGATCGGCAGGGGCCGGTCATCATAGGCCGCGCCGCGCTGCGCCTCGGATACGAAACGGTGGCGCGGCACCGTGCCCATCGTCTTGAGCACCGCCGGATCGATACTCTGTGCCCCGGAGCGGGCGTGCCCCTTTATCGTCTCGATCATGGCCGCACGCTCCGCTGCGCGGTCCTGGGCGGGCGCCGACGTCGAAACGAAGACGGCGGCAACGGCGACAAACGCGGCCAGCAACGCTCGGCACAGGGCTAGAGCACTCATGAATCTCTCCTGGCCCACGACGCGAGAACAAAGGCGGCGGCCATTTTAAGCGAACGCCGGTCCGATCTCACACCAAACATGTCGCGGCACCAGGCCCGGATCAACCCCGTTGGAGGTTAAGGTGCGTCAGAAGGCGCCTTCCGCCTCGGGTTAAGGCGGCGACCGCAAATGGGACGGCAAGCAGCCCGACCACAGTACGCACCCTTTCACGGGTACCAAGGAATCCGCGGTTACCTGCCTGCAAGTCCGCTATCCACTTTATTGCAGCCCCTCCGACGAATCGACACGAAGGTCCGGAGAGGGTCAGACCGCGCCAGCGGGCCTCGCAAGTTAAACGTCCGCTAACGCTCTCCCTGTGCCGCAAGCGGACTTACCGCTTTCGGCCCAGATGCGGCGGGATTGCGGGCACACAGGCACATCACGTTGTTGATCAGCATAACCCAAGCCATCGCATCCTTGTGCGTGTTCACAATGCTTCCTCCATCTCCAGAGCCAACCCGAATTGCCGCGCCTGATCCTTGGCGGCTTGGGCGAAACGGCCCTTGTCGTCACGCGGCTGCGCGGGCCGATGCACAAGATGCGCGGCGGAGGTCTGCGCGGGATGGGCGGGGTGCTCCCTTTTCAGGCGAATCAAGTCACTGAAACCCACGATTTACCTCCGTAGCGGCGGTTTTCATAAGCTACCTGCCGTTCGCGTTCCGCCAGCTCGGTCTCGTTTTCCGGGACGCTGAAGCCGGGTAGAACCAGTCGGTGCCATGGCCGTGTCGCTGCCCATAGCCGCGGTCTTCCAGTTTTTGCGTAAACGCCTTTTCGAGCCGAGGTTTCGTTGTTGCGCTCGCCCAGCTTTTCCACGGTGCGTAGGCGCATTTGGTCGGCACTTCGCCGCCTTTGCGCGCAGCATTCGGCCAGCCATTGGCCGATGGCGTCTTCGGCCTTGAGATAGGCGGTGGTGGCGTCGCGCACGCATTGCGGCGGCAGAGGGCCGTGCTGGTGCCAGGCGCGGCAGCCGGTATCCACGCCAGGATTTGCGGCCATTCGGCTTTCAGCTCTCAATTCGCGAGGCCCGGAACAACGGGCAGGCCCGGGTGTAACCGGGCGAAGCCTCCTTCGAAAATGAAGCTCACCTCGTTGCAGAGGGCCTAATATGGAGATCCATTTCAATCATACGATTCTGCCGGCTCGCGACAGCAAGGCCTCGGCAGATTTCCTGGCCGACATGCTGGGGCTGCCGGCGCCGCGGCGCTGGGGGCCGTTCCAATGGTCACGACCGACAACGACGCCAATCTCGACTATATGGATACCGAGGAGAAGGTCGTGCGCCAGCATTACGCCTTTCTGGTCGACGACGCCGAATTCGAACAGATATTCAACCGCATCCGCGAACGGAACTTGCCTTACTGGGCTGACCCCGGCCAACGAAAGCCGGGGGGAGACCAACGACCACGACGGTGGGCGCGGTCTCTACTTTGAAGACCCGAACGGGCATCTGCTCGAAATCATCAAGCGTCCGTACGGCAGCGGCGGCTGGAATCCGTGAGCGTCGCGCCAAGGGAGCCGGCCCGATGGCAATCACCGCCGTCGAACCCTCCCAATCTGAGGAATCGGTGTGTCACTCCTGGCGCGACTGAGCCGTTGGCGAACCGGGCAATAGACCCGTTCCGGCCGTTCAGAGCCGAGCGCCCTTTACAAACCGGCTAGCTGATTGATCTTCGCTGCCATGATGAAATCGTTCTCGTGCAGGCCCCTGATCTTATGGGTCTGCAGCGAGATTTCCGCGTAGCCCCAGCCGAAGCAGATGTCCGGATGGTGCCCCTCCTCTTCCGCCAACCGGCCGACCTCGTCGATGAAGGTGAGTGCTTCCCGGAAGTCCGCGAACTTAAATTTGCGGCGTATCAGGTGTCCCGCCTCCAGAAGATCCCAGCCGGGCGTCTGGGAAAGATATCCGCCGGCTTCCTTCTCGGTCAGCGGCGGTATGCCGCCACGGCAGGGCGTACAGGTTTTCTGGGCAATGCTCTCTGCCATGACGATCTCCCTTATTGCACATCGGGGTTCCAGGTGCAGCGACCACTGTTTACCGCACCCGATATTTGCTCGCATAGTGCTTGCGGAGAAACTTGCGAATCTGCTCGGCAAGGCGCTTGTTGTCGGTCTCCCTCGGCCGATCGCTGTGCTTTTGTGGACTCAGTCGATCGGTGCCCCGGCTCTGTTTCGGGTGATTGTGCATCTCAAATCACCTGCGGCAACGGGGCCGCCTTCCGTTCAAGAGACGATCTCGACCGGGGGCCGCCGATCGTGAGCCCGAACCGAGGACGCTCTCTGGCCACCAGCGCCGGCGACTTGTCTGTATCGCCCGGTCACTCCAGCCAGCGGATCTTGATACCCATCGGTCGCTTCATCGACGGCGTTGCGAAAATCCATTCCCACATGACCATTATGGCGCAGGTATTGTGAACGGCAAGCTCAAACCCGAACAGAACCGGTTTGCGCCGCCGATTCTAGCCGCCGGATTGGGTCAGTAAACGGCGAACTCGCGCCAGGAGCGGTCTTTCATGGTCCAGCCAATGAGTGTCCGCATCACCCTTGCAGGTGGCGCGGCGGCTTGCCGGTCCAGCGGCACACCGCGCGGTAAATCACTGGAAATCGAAGGGACGCTTTGCGTTTCGCCGCCTATACGGCCTGATCGCGAAATTGGCATAGCTGGAGCAAGCTTTTACGTGTAGAATTTCTAGGGCGTTGAGGGGACTAGACGCTGCAATCTTCCCCAGCGCCTCTCGCGCGCTGCCTGGCAAAGGGAGGAAGTCGCAATGAGATCAATCGCCAAGGAGTTTTTGCTTGCAGCGGCGGTAGTGATTGGTGTCACGCTCGCGGCGGGCGCGCAGCAGAAGAGCCTTTATGAGCGCCTAGGCGGACAGCCGGCGATTACCGCAGTCGTGGACAGGTTCGTCGCTAATCTCGCCGCTGACAAGCGCATCAACACCTTTTTCGCCAACTCCGATATTCCGGCCTTCAAGAGCAAGCTGGTCGATCAAGTCTGTCAGGCCTCGGGCGGACCCTGCACTTACACCGGCAAGGACATGAAAGCCGCTCACCAAGGCTTGGGGATTACGGAGGCGGACTTTAACGCCCTGGTTGAAGACCTCACCGCGGCGCTCGATCACTTCAAGGTGCCAAAGCAGGAAAAAGACGAGTTGCTCGGTCTTTTGGCTCCGATGAAAAGCGACATTGTCGAGGGGTAGGACTTATCCGCTACACGCTGCCGGATGGGTCAGGTCTTCCCGTACGACGCCTTCGATGGAAGGGTCCGCAAGGGGTCGACTCCGGTGGTTACGCGAAAGTCTGCTTTGGCAGCGCATCGCGAACGTCGGGAAACTGGTGTGCTCGCGTCATACATTTTTCTGCTGGCAATGCTCCACCAATCACGACGTTCCGAGACGAGGGCTTGAAGAGCAGCAGAGGGTCAGGTCACGACAATACTGACACCGGACTGAATGTCCGCTCTTGAAGATCGGCAGCTGGAAGCTGCCAGTCCGCTGTCGGCCCTAATGCGGCACATTTGGTTCTCGGCTCGGAAGGGTCGCTCTTGGCACAACTGAGCCCATGACGAACAGCGGATCCCGCATGTGAGCGAAGTCGTTCTGACGTTGTTGGACGTTTGTTCGCCCAAAGTCGCATAAAAGTGCAGTCTGGAACTGGCCTCTCGCGAGGGCCATCGACCGATCGCATCAGGTCGTATCAAGGCATAAGAAAAACCGGCAGTTTGCCCAATCCTTGCTGCGACTGCGCTGAGTCAAGCTCTAATCGGGCGCGTTGCCCGACCGTTGTGCGGGAGGGACTCTATGGCCCAGCAGGAGCAGGTGCAGTTGGAGGGCAGCGCCGCGGACTTAACGAGCGCTACTGTTATGACAGCAGGAACGAAGAAGCAGTCCTCATGGGCCGATGCATGCTATGCACGCCCAGCATGGTGCGGACATAGGCGAACTCCGGCGAAGAGTTTGACAGCGGAGATCAGCGCAAGATGTCCGACAGGCTCTCGGGCTTCTTCTCGCCAAGCGACAGATCAAGGCCCGACAGAAGGTCGATGAGATGACTTCGCATCAGGTCGGACGCGTTTTTTGCGTCGTGCTTTTCGATTGCATCGACGAGGGCGCGATGGGCGTGGCTTTCGCAGGTGGTGTCGCGGCGGTGCCAGTAGAGCGCGATGATCAGCGACGACCGCGACAACAGGTCTTTGACGAAGCCGGTCAGGATCGAATGGCCGGCGATTTCGGCGATGCCGACATGGAATTTTGCCGACAGCATTATGGCGTCGCTGTCGCGGCCGGCATGCAGGGCCTCGTGCTCTTTTTCGAGATGAAGCCGCAGTTGCGCGATCTCGGCCGGCTTTGCCACGTCGGCGGCAAGCGCCGCTACCTTGGGCTCGATCAGCGCCCGCGCTTCGAACACCTCGCGCGCTTCCTGCTTGGTCGGCTGGGCGACGAACGCGCCGCGGTTCGGCTCGAGCCGGGCCAAGCGGTCATGCGACAGCGCCTGCAGCGCCGCGCGTATCACCGCGCGGCTCACCGAATAGATCGAGGCGAGTTCGTCCTCGGGTAGTTTTGTGCCCGGTGCGAGGCGGTGGCTGACGATGGCATCGCGCAGGCCGGCATAGACCGGAAACCAGCGCATCGCCGGCTTGTCGTCCCGTGTCTTTGGTCGAAGCAGGTCCATCGTCTCATTGTCCCGGCGGCCGGATCGCATAGCGGCGCGAACACCGCGTTTCAGGCCGGACATCGAACATCCTGTGCGGGAATGTCAACAAATTTGCACGCATCAGGGTGCACGGCCGGAGGGCGAGAAGGGCGCAAAGATTCCGGCGAAGGATTTTTCGAGTGGAAGCTGGTAGCCGCCGCGCTTCGAGGTCGACAGGCCAAGGCCGACGAGGCTCTCGCAGAGTTTTACCGCGCAGGCGACGCCGTCGAGCACGGGAAGGCCATGTTCGCGGCTGAGCGCGGCGGCGAGGTCGGCCATGCCGGCGCATCCCAGCACAATCGCTTCGGCCCGGTCGTCGCGGATGGCGCGCTCGATCTCCTCCGAAATTCGATGGCGGGCGTTGGAGCCGGGCGCTTCGAGCTCCAGAACGGGAACGTCGCTTGCCCGCACCCTGGCGCAGCGGCTGGCGAGGCCGTAGCGCACCAGATTGTGCTCAATCGCCGGCACCGAACGCGACAGCGTCGTCACCACGCTGAACTTGCCGGCAATCAGGCTCGCCATGTGAAACGCCGCTTCGCCGATGCCGACCACCGGCATCTCGCCAACGCAGCGTACTGCGTCGAGGCCGGTGTCGTCGAAGCAGGCGATGACGCAGGCGCTCGCCGCCGGATGTCTCTGGATCTCGCCGATCATTCCCGGGATGGCGAAGACCTCGTCGAAATAGCCTTCGACGCTCGGCGGCCCGTCCTTCGGATTGACGGCGATGATCTTGGTGCCGGCCGAAGCCGCGCCGCGCGCCGCCTCGCCGATCTTTTCGGTCATGGACGCGGTGGTGTTGGGATTGACGACGAGTATGTCCATTTGCGCTTTCATATTTCGCCGCCGAGATAGAGTTTCTTGACCCGGTCGTCGCCAAGCAGCTCAGCCGAATGTCCGGCCAGCGCGATCTTTCCGGTCGTCAGCGCGTAGGCGCGCTGCGAGATGCGCAGCGCCATGCGCGAATTCTGCTCGACCAAGAGAACGCTGACCTTTTCGTCGCGATTGATCGCCACGATGGAGCGGGCGATGTCCTGGACGAGCTTCGGCGCGACGCCGAGCGAGGGTTCATCGAGCAGCAGAAGCTTCGGTTTGGCCATCAGCGCCCGCCCGATCACCAGCATCTGCTGTTCGCCGCCGCTCATCGTGCCCGCCGTCTGGGAATAGCGTTCCTTCAGGCGCGGAAAGCGCCCGAGCACCATGTCCAGCGTCCTGGCGATTTCGGCCTTGTCGGTGCGGGTGAAGGCACCCATCATCAGATTGTCGCGCACCGTCATGTAGGAAAAGACGCGCCGACCCTCCGGCACCATGGCGATGCCCATCCTGACCAGCTCGTCCGGGCGCGTTCCGTCGATGCGGTGGCCCCGGAAATGAATCTCGCCGCTGCGGACTTTCTTCAGGCCGGTGATGGCGCGCAGGATCGAGGATTTGCCCGCGCCGTTCGCGCCGATCAGCGCGACGGTCTCGCCCTCGTTGACGTTGAGCGACACGCCCTTCAATGCATAGACATGGTCGTAGTAGAGTTCGACGTCGGAGACTTTCAGCAGTTCGCTCATGGCTAAAATCCGATCGTCTCATCTTCGGCGCCGAGATAGGCCTCGATGACCTTTTCGTTCTCCTGGATTTCCTTCGGCGTTCCCTCGGCGATTTTCACACCGAAGTTCAGGACGACGATGCGGTCGGAAATGTTCATGACGGCGGGCATATCGTGCTCGACCAGCAGGACAGTCACGCCGCGCTTCCGCACGCCGCGCACCATCTCCACCGCGCGCACGGTTTCGTCATGGTTCATGCCGGCGAAGGGCTCGTCGAGCAGAACAACGGTCGGGTTGGTGGCGAGCCCGATGGCAATCCCGAGCGCGCGCAGATGGCCGTGCGGCAGCGTGCTGGCGATCTCATGCCGTTGCGCGCCGAGATCGAGGAAGTCGATGATCTCGTCGGCCGAGCGGCCGAATTCATCCTCGTCGCGCCGTGCGGTATTCGTGCCGAGATAGAAGCCGGCAAGGCTGGCATTGGAACGCAGGTGATGCGCGATGATGACATTGTCGCGCACCGTCATGCCCTTGAAGATCGTCGTCTCCTGGAACGTGCGCACCACGCCCTTCCGGGCGACGATATGCGGCGCCAGGCCTGAAATCCGCTCTCCCCGGAACAGCACTTCGCCCGAGGTCGGATTGAGGAAAGAGGAAATCAGCTTGAACAGCGTCGACTTGCCGGCGCCGTTGGGGCCGATGACGGAGAGGATTTCGCGTTCGCGGACCGCGAAGGAAACATTGTTGACCGCGACCAGCCCGCCGAAGCGTTTGGTCACGGCCTTGATCTGGAGAAGCTCAGTCATGGTCCTAGCCCTGCTTCTTGCCGAACAGCCTGAGGCTGAGCAGGCCATTGGGAAGGAACAGCATCAGCGCGATCAGCACCGAAGAGAAGATCAGCAACTGGAACTCGCCGGTCTCGAACAGGAAATCCCAGCCGAAATAGAGCACGAAGGTGCCGATCATCGGCCCGAAGACGTGGCCGAGCCCGCCGAGGAAGCAGTTCAGCATGAAGTTCACCGAGTCGGTGACGGTGAAGCTCGACGGATAGATCGACTGCGAGATGGCGACGAACATCGCACCGCCGAGACCGCCGAGGAATGAGGAGATGGCGTAGGCGATAACGCGCAGATAGGCGATGTTGACGCCGATCGAGGAGGCCAGTTCCTCGTTCTGCTGCAACGACTGGCAGAGTTTGCCGATGCGCGAATGGACTAGGCGGTAGAGCGCCGCAAAGCACAGCACCATCAGCACAACCGACACCAGATAGAAGGCGGGACGTGGATTGGCAAGCGTCGCGAAATCTGGAAGGATGGTCAGCCCGAAGATCGAGATGCCGCCGGGGAGCGGAATGCTGACCATGCCCTTGGCGCCGTTGGTGATCGGCAGCGCCAGCGCCAGCAGCCGCGCCACTTCGGTCAAAACCAGCGTGACCATGGCGAAATAGACGCCGCGAAGCCTGAGGATGGGCAGTCCGATCAGCACGCTTGCAGCGGCGCAGAATAGCCCAGCCAGCGGCAGTGTCAGCCAGAACGACACACCGTACTGGACGACAAGAATGGCCGAAACATAGCCGCCCATAAGCGCGAAGGCGCCCTGGCCGATATTGATGCGGCCGATGTAGAAAGTCACCCACACCCCGGCGCTGGCGATGCTGAGCAGCGCGACCGAGGTCAGCGTGTAGTAGAGGTCGAGCCGACCGGTCGCCTCGATCAGCCAGGGCACGCCGACGAGTACGACCAGCAGGAAGACAGCGACGGCGAGGATGTTGCGTGTACGCTTCATGTTCATCATCCCCACGGCTTGCCCATGAGCCCGTTCGGGCGGATGCTCAGGAACACCATCAGCGCGGCGAAGATGACGAGATAAGTGACGTCGCCATATTGGCGTAGCACCGTCAGGCCGACCGATTCCATCATGCCGAGGATGAAGCCGCCTGCGATCGCTCCGCTGACCACGCCGGCCCCGCCGATCATCACCATCAAGAACGCCTTGATCGAGATCGGCCCGCCGATGCCCGAATTGACGCCGGTGATGGCGACCAGCAGCCCGCCGACTATGCCGGCAAGCATGGCGCCGAGCGCAAAGCCGATCATCGAATAGCGGTCGACCTCGACGCCCATCAGCTGCGCCGCGACCCGGTCCTGCGCCAGCGCCCGCATGGCGCGTCCCGGCTTGCTGTACTGCATGAAAAGCACGAAGGAGGCGATGAACAGTATGGCGAGTGCGCCGACCAGCAGCCGGTCGTAAGGCATTATGAGGCTGTCGGAGACGAAGACGCCGTTGACGATCTTCGGCACGCCGCGCTGCTTTTCACCGAACAGGAGGAGGATCACGGCGTCGAGGAAGAATGCGACCGCCGCCGCGAGAAGCATCGTACTTTCCTCCCGCACGCTTCGCCTAATCACCGTTCTGAAAAGGAATTTCTCGACCAGCGCTCCAATGACCAGCAGCGTGATCCCGGACGCGACGAGCGCGACGACGAAAGGTATGCCGAGCTGGCCATAGACGGTGTAGGTGACGAAGCCGCCGAGAACGTACATCTGCCCATGGGCAAAGTTAAGCACGTTCATCAGCGCGAAGATCAGGGTCAGACCGAGCGCGATCAAGGCGTATTGCGCGCCAAGATAAAGCCCGTTGGCGATGACTTGTTCCATCAAGATGGTTCCGGCCGTTCAGAGGCTGAAGACGAATGCTCGAGCCTGTGCGGCAATCCGCTTCGGTGCAGTTGCGTCAATCGACTTGAGCGACGAAGAGCGTCTCGAACTTGCCGTCGCGGTATTCCGTGACCACCATCGGGACCGAAAGCTGGCGCTTCTGGCCAAACGACGTCATTCCGACATAGGTCAGTTTGGCATCGTCCTTCAGATAGGGATTGGGCGCCGAGAAAGTGTCGATCGTCTTCTTGAACTCCTCGACATTGTCGATCGCAGCCGGGTTCGCCTTCAGCGTCTCGATGATGTATTCGAGCGCGTAGACCTTGGTGTTGGACTCGTCATTGTATTCGCCGAACATTTTCGTATAGCGTTCGACGAACTCTTTCATCGTGTCGGATGCGATTTCGGGCGTCGATGCGCCGCCGACCGAGATGAAGCCGTTGGCCAACTCGCCCGCGCCCTCTTCCAGCACCTTGGCATCCTGCGCCGTTTCGGTGGAGATCAGGCCTTCGTAGCCGAGCTCACGCGCGGCGCGGATCAGCAGCGGCGCATTGCCCGGCGCGACGCCCGAAAGCACCAGCAGGTCCGGTTTTTGCAAAACGATCGGCGTCAGTACCGGCGTGAAATCGCGGGTATCGTTTTGGTAGACATCCGTGGCAGCCACAATCTCGAGCCCGAGTGCCTTTGCCGCGGCAACACCGCCATCCCGCTGGCTCAGCGGATCGGATTCGTTGGCGGCGACAAAGGCAACTTTTTTCACGCCCCTGTTTTCCATGAGATATTTGTAGATCGCCGGAGCCGACTGGTAGTTGGCGATCATGCCGAGCACGGCGTTAGACGCCGGCGGGGTGTAGAGTTCCTTCGGGAATGCGTAGGGAAAATAGATGATGCCCTTGGATTCTGCCACGGGACGCACCGCCGCCGCGCCGTCGTCGACATTCGGACCGACGACATAGTGGATGCCCTCCTGGGCCATCTTCTCCATGCCGGCGATCGCCCGCTTCGGGTCCTTCTGGTCGTCGAAGGTGACGATTTTAATGTCATAGGTCTCGTCACCAATCTTCACACCGCCGGTTTCGTTGATCCAGGCGGCGCGTGTCTGCATCGAGCGGACGTTGGATGTGCCCCACGCAGCGGCCGCGCCACTCGTCACGCCGACAAAGCCGATCTTGAGTTCCTTGTTGGCGGCGTGCACCGTGATTGTGCCGCCGGCCATGATTGCCAGTGCGGAGACGGCGCCGAGCGCGGCGAATGTGATTATTGAACGTCTGTTGATCATTGTTCTTCCCCTTGGAGGCCGCGCATTGTTGCGACAGAACTCGACCGATACGCGGACTTATGTGAGTGAAGGCTCAAATCAATCACCTGTCAACAAAACTTTTAAAGATTGTTGACAATCTGGTGACCGGCCGTAGATGAAGGACGTAGGACCGATCGCGGTTCGGTGCTTTGCTCGAGAGCTTCGTGGTGTCTGAATTCCTGAAGCTCGCGTCGTGGTCAGAGCGACGGGTGTCTTTCTCACACTACCGGACCAAGGATCAGGACTAGGTCACGTCGTGATCGAGGATCGCGCGGTCGGGTCGTCGGTATCGAAGTGAAGGCCTCCGCAACGGTTCCGCAGGACTTTCGGGGATTGCGCCAGTTGCAGGAAGGAGTCCGCGATCGTTTTGTGCGCGGGCTGGTGCTGCACGACCATCACCGTGTGACGCCGTTCGGCGAAAAATTGCAAGCTGCACCGCTGTCGATTCCGTGGTCAATGTAGAGTTTCATAAAAGGCGGCGTGGAACTCGAACGTTCCGCTCAGGGCAGGCGCGCGGCCGCAAACTGTGGTAGGTGCTCGTTGCACATATCTTGGTCGCCCAGAGTGCCTCGTTGAGGCCATGCCGGCAAAGGCGGAAAGATGTCGGCCTACACGCGTTGGCCCGTGGGCAAGGGCTGTAATTGCCCCTTGGCGTGCTCGGAGGATAGGGCATGTGGAACGATGTCCCTATCGCAGTGTTAAATGGCGAAAAGAGGGAGGCAGTACGGTGGCTGATCTCAAAGAGACGGCATTGGTCGCGCGGCTGGCGGCGCGGCACGGGTTGTCAAGGGACGCGGTAGAAACCGTGCTGCGTGCCCTGCGCTCGGGCGGGGGTTCCATGGCCCAATTCAGCCATGCCGAATTCGGCGGCATGTCGCAGTGGTCATCAGGCATGACAATGGTCGGCGACATGTTCAACGATGCGCTAAGGGCGAAGCTGAACGCTGTGGCCACGGATCTCGCAGCCTATCTGCGGGAGAATCCTGAGGTTGCCCATAATGAGCCTGCCGAAGTGAGCTATAGATCGCATCAGCAGGTACCTGAAAGTTGGCCGGGCGGACTCGGCACACCCTCATCGACTGGATCGCAGAACCATTTGCGCTACGCGATCTATCCCGACACGCGGCGACTGGTCATCGAGGATGCCGGCCGGCGCACGATCTACGACACCGGCGATCACGTTATTTCGGGGATCGCCCAGGCGCAAAGTACGGATGCGACACTGACATTCCGCAGCCAGAACGGCCTTGTGCGGCTCTCGGAGCTGAAGAAGGTCGAGGCTTAAGGCGCGGCCCTACTAATGCCTCGCGGTGATGCTCGCGCCGCGCGCCATTCACAGCAGCGCGAGGCGCCTAAAGACGTCCTTCTTCGCCTCTTTTCGGTTCCGCCGCCGCTCCGTCTGCGGCCTGCTCCAGGCGCTCGACCGCCAAATGTCGGCGCGTCGGCTCTTTCGGCAGCCTGAAGGAATTCGACAACGGTCGACATCAGACGCTCGGCAACTTTTCGGTTCATGGCCAGTTCGATCGGGTCAGAATCGGTATCCAGTTCAAGAATACCGATCAGCGGATCTCGTGAGATTAGGGTGGGCATCGCTGGCAAGCAGTCTGTTGTATCCCGTTTTGCTGGGCTTGCGCTTCATGTGTGTCTCCGGCGGGAAGTGCGCGGTTCGGCGATTCTTCGCCTAAGTAGAGCGACACACTAGGACGGACGATCGATGCGCCGCTCATAAAGCTTCCCCGCAAGCGCATGGTGCCGTTGCTCCAACACCATCCACCGGGCGAGGTCAGTCCGAACGTCGATCGCGGATAGTTCGGCAAGGATTGCCTTGATCTCGACTATGATACTCTGGGCTTCTTGGTCGTCGCTGGGAATGATCATGCTCGCCTCCTAGATGGGCAGCAAACCACGGAATGCCCCATTTCAATAGTCCGTCGGGGAACCAAAGGAAATCAAAATGACGCGCTCGGCAGGGTTCGAACCTGCAACCTACGGATTCGAAGTCCGGTGCTCTATCCAGTTGAGCTACGAGCGCATGGCGGGTTGGGAATCGAGCGTTCCGGTGGGCCGACGTGAACAACCCGAGAGAGGGCGGAGGCGATGGCGCCGTTCTGATCACCCGGTCGCTATGGCAGGTCGTAGGTAGTGACGGTCGGCAGCGACCGTATCTCGCCCTTATTCTCGCCCGCTCAAGTGATTGCCGCCTCGTGGAAACCGGCTGTTTTCGAGGCTACCTGTTGAAATGCTCTGGATATCTGGAAGTACCCACAGTCAGAGCAGTCGAACTCCAGATAGTCACCGGCAGTCAGTTGTAATTGTTTCGTCGCCTTCCTGCAAATCGGGCACGGAGCCGAAAGCTTTGCCATTCCATGTCCTCCCGATACGCTTGAAAGAAACCATACGCGGCACTCACGCACAGGCAGCGCTATTGCGTTGATGGAGTTCTTGATCGGCGACTGCCCTTGGCTACCAAGCGCAACGAACGCCGGCGGAAGAAAGAGGCGGCTTAAGGAAGTGACTTGGCTAGATCAACCGATGCCGCTCCTTAGATTCGTTTGCCCGTCGCCTCGTGCCACTGGTGTCATTGGTTTTTACTCGCTGCGCCGCGTCGCTTTGAGCCCGATCTGAGTTCTTCTTCCTTCCGCTAGCGCCGCCTTCATTCTCCCATCGCTCGATCGCCCTCCGTTCGAGCGCCTTACGCGTCTTAAGCACGTCGAACTCAATGCCGACGCCAGCCGATAGAGCTTCACTCGCGATGGCGTCGGCAAGATCGGCGTCGGAGATTTCCAGTTCAGGAAAGATCTGTCTTATTGCTGCTAGGGCTTCCGAGAGAGCAAATGGTTTCAGGTCTCTTTGGACCTCGTTGAGGAAGACGCTAATTGCGGCGCGCACTTCAGGCTGAATTCGGTGGGTCGGGTCCGCGCTATTCATGGCGATTCTCCCTGGCAATCGTCTTAACGGTGCATACGCGTTGAGGGTTCCCCCACGCGCGCGGGCAGCAGTATTCGCGGGTAGCGACCACAGCCGGTGTGGCTTTCCTTGCTTTACAGAACGAGCTTGGCCGCATGCGCGACGCCGCCAGCCGAGGCAGTCTGGTCGCCAACCTCGACATCGGCCCGATCGAATACGCGGACATCGGATCCCGCCCAGTTCAAGTGGGATCAAGCCACTCGGGAATGGCGCCGGGGTTGAATGTTCTCCAAGCAGACTTGCGTTTTCTTCAAGCCAACATCCGCTACTGTGATGGCTTTCGGATGCGGGCGGTTCCACGTGTTGGCCTGGTGCCGGAGCCGGCGTCCGAAAGCCTCCGGGGAACGAACCCGCGGGATGGCGTGCAATCGGTCCCAAGACCGAGCCGAGCGGGATTTCGAACTTCTACGTCGAGGTAATTGCGCCGTCGGCTAATTCCGCTGATCCAGCGAAAACAGCCGTTCAAATACAAAGCAGGAATGACCGCTCGGTCCGCTTCCACGACCTCCGTGGCGACCCACTCCGTTTCCTGCCGGGACCGCTTATCACTAAGGATGCAAACCCGACTAGGGTGAACTGCCCGGAAGCGGCGCCAGTCGATCTCTGTTGCCGGCTGTCGCGTGGCGGCACCAAGGCGGTCAGAACCCGGACTGACGCCGGAGCCATTTTTCCGACTCTTTGCCGAAAAATCCAACAATATCATGCCGTTAAACGCCTAAAATGGTAGAGGGAAGGGCCTGGAAACTAACCTTCTCCATTTTCGGCAATTCGCCAACCGTCGCGATCTCGCGATCGAGCAGCGTCCTCCAGTCACTCATAGCCTGTCATCTCGAGATAGCCGCGCCCGGCATGGGTGCCCTCAAATCGGATCGGGCCTTCCCAATAGGGAAAGCGTGTGTCCATCCAGGCTTCTGGGTTTAGCGTCCGGATGGTCACATCCACCCCTTTTTCCGACAATTGCACCCTCCAGCGGATCGGCACGCTACGTCCCGCGACTGCCGCCGTTTCGAGCGGCGTCACCCTTAGCGCGCCGGGGGCCTGCGGCTGCGGCCTGCCGTCGGCCTTGATCCATGTGGCCGATGTAAAGCCCGCGCCTCTGTCGCGCAGGCGAAAGCCCATCATCTTTTCGCCGCTGTCGAAATGCAGCGAGAACCAGTCCCACCCGGTTTGATCCTCAGCCAGCGGCTGCGAGGACCATTCGTGGTCCAACCACGCCTGACCGGTCACCGCAATCGCGCCTGCCGGAAGGGTCAGCGTGCCGGTCACGTGGTAGAATGGTTGCGAGTAATAATAGCTCGCCTGCCCCTTCTCGGATTTCACCGAATAGCCTTGCACTCCCTGCGGCACCAGAGGGCCTTTGGCGTCCAGCGCCAGTTCGTAGGAAAACGCCTGTCCCGCCGCACGCAGATCGAGCGCCGACAGCGCATCCGCCTCTGGCAGGGCCCGGCCTGCCATCTGCCAGTTGTCAATCCAGGCCGCAAAGGGCGCAGCCGTAACCCCCGCTTGGCCGATGCCGCCCCGTGCCATCCGTTCGGCCACGAATTGGTGCGTTTGCGACGTCAGCCCCGCATGGCCCATCCAAAGCTGCGGACTGGACCAGCCTGACCGCTCCACCGGGGCCAGGGCGGATCGGAAAAGAGTCCATTGCACGCCATAGTCCGCTCCATCCGCAGCTTGCAGGTTGGCGGTCAAATACCACCATTCGATCCGGTAACCGGGGTGCGGGCCGTGGTCTGCCGGAAAGTTGAATGCAGTCCCCGGCTGCGGCACTGAAAACCCGTCAGCCTCTGTGCCAAGCCCAGCAAAACCTTGGCCAAAGGCAGGTGCGGCCAAGCACATATAGATCAGCAATGCTCTAACGCTCATGTGCAAATACCTTCAGCAAATCCGATGGCGAAAGACGCGCCAGCCGCCAGGCAGGCACGGCGGCTGCAAGTCCGGCCGCCAGCAGCGCGAGCGCCGCCAGCCGCGCCCAGTCACCGGGAAAAAGGTGCATCGGCAGACGCCAGCCAAAAGCCTCGACATTCACCACCGCCAGCAGAACAAAGGCGAGCCCGATACCTACAGGCAGAGCGGCCAGCATGGTCAAGGCTGCCAACAACAAGCCGCGCCAAAGCTCCAGCCATACGAGGTGGCGGCGGGGCAGACCCATGGCCCAGACCGGCGCCAGTTGCGGTAGGCGCATCCCCGACAGGGTCATGAGGCTCGCAAACATCGCCAGCCCCGCGACTCCCAGCGTCAGCACATTCAGCGCGGCTGTCACTCTGAATGTGCGCTCAAACACTTTGAGCGAAAAGACCTTGATCCCGGCCTGGTCAATCACGTTCTGCGCGGGCAGCCCGAATTCCGCCCGCAAACCCGCAGCCAGTGCTTCGGCCTTGCCGGGGGCAATCCGAATGGCATAGCGCAGGCGGGAGACGTCAGGATAGTGCTGGAGCAGTGTGTCGATCCCGATGATCACTTGGCCGATCGGGTTGCCATAGTCGGCATAGACGCCGACGATGCTGGCCCGCCAGCCACCGGGCAGCGTGATCTGGTCCCCCAAGCCCAACTCCTGGCGCCGCGCCAGTTGTTCGTTGATCAGGGCGCCGTCGCTTGTGGCGATCCGGTCCCACACCTCCGGCACTGCAGAGAGGATCGGCCAGTTGTCGCGATAGGTGGCATGATCGGCCACGCCGTATATTGCCGCGGGCTGGCCTGCGACCCGGCCCTCAATGCTCCAGATCGGCAGGACCGCGTCGCTGCGCTGGGCCAGCCAGTCGTGTATCGCCGTGGCCTCTGCTTCAGTGCGGGCGGTCACGTAAAGCTCAGAGGCGAGACGCTGATCGAGCCAGCCGATGAAGGTCAGCCGAAAGCTCGACACCATCGTGCTGACGCCCACATTGACGGCCAGCGCAAGCAGCAGTGCCATTAGCGCCAATGACAGGCCGGGAAGCTGTTGACGCGTGTCGGCCCAAAACCATTCAGCCAATGGTCCACGCGCCAAGCGGCCGCCAAGGTGCAATATCCCCGTCAGCACGAGCGGCAGCGCCAGTGCCGCCCCCAACAGCAGTGCCGCCAGAAGCGCAAAACCCGCCTCGAGGCCGGATCCGAACTGTGCAATTCCCGCCGCCGTCAACAGGAGCACCATCGCAGCCACGCCTTGCGCGCGCAGTGCCCGCTCCGAAGCCCGCGCCCAGGCCCGAGGCTGGGCCGACGCAAGCAGCGGCAGGTGCCATAGCCGCCAGAGGCTCTGTGCGGCCGCTACCAGCGTGCCGATTACCGCGATCGCCAGCCCCGCTGCCCACACTGCGGGGCGGATCGACAGCGTTCCCGGCACATCGGCCCCGTAAAGCCCGCGCAGGGTGGCGGCGACGTCGGGCAAAAGGGCCGAGGCGACTACATAGCCAAGTGCCACGCCCACCAGTCCCGCGAGGAGGGCGAAGATCAGCAGCTCGGTGATCAGCAAAAGGACCAGCACGCGGGACGGCAAGCCCAGTGCGCGCAGCGTGCGAAATACCTGGCGGCGCTGTTCAAAAGCCAGACCGATGGCGGAATGCACGATGAAGAGCCCCACCGCAAAGGCAAGAAAACCGAAAGCCGTCAAGTTCAGGTGAAAACTGTCGGTCAGCCTGGCAAGATCCCCCGTTTCGCTTGGCTCGCGCAGGGTCAGGCCGGGGGCTGTCACCTCTAGAGGGGCACGGCCAATCGGTTGGTCCGGCCAGAGCAAAAGACGAGAGATCTTGTCCTTTGTCCCAAGCAAGACCTGCGCCTGCCCGATGTCGGTGAGGACTGTACCAGGCGGCAAACCCTCGGCCACGCGCACGGGAGGTGTTGCTTGCTCGGTAAGTCGTGCCGCGGTTTCCGGAGCTACATAGAGCACACCGGGCGCCGTGATGAACGGCAATAGCTCATCACCCACCGCAACATCCACCTGCTGCGCCTGCGGCGGCAAAGTCAGTGGGTCAATGCCGAGGACGCGCAACCGCACATCCCCAAACCGCATTTCACCTTCAATCACCGGCGAAGCCAGCCAGCCTGCTCGCCGCAGTCTCACAAACACCTGTTGATCCATCCGGGCCCCGTCCTCACGCACCAGTTGCGCGAGCCGGTCCTGCCCAAGGATCGCCGCTGCACGGTCATAGCTCGCCCGCGCCTCACCGTTGATCGCCTGAACCGCTGACCACAACGCCGTTGCCAGCGATAGCCCCAAAAGCAGCATCGCCAGTTGGACAGGCCGCCTGCGCCAATGCGACAAGAGCGCTGACAACCCGGTCCACACCATCAAGCCAGCCGTCCCGCGTGCAGGTGAACGTGGGCGTTCAGCCGGTTTGCCAGACGGTTGGAATGGGTAACCATTAACAGGGCGGCACCCGTTTCAGCCACCAGCGACAGCATAAGATCGAGTACAGCGTCCCCTGTTGCTTCATCGAGATTGCCCGTGGGCTCATCGGCCAAAACCAGCCGGGGCCGAGCGGCCAAGGTCCGGCCGATCGCCACCCGCTGTTGCTGGCCGGCCGACAGTTGTTCAGGGTAGCGTGTGAGGACTTGGGCGAGGCCCAGCCGTTTGGAAAGGACTTTCAACCATGCCGGATCAGGTCGGCCAGCAAGCCGAGCCTGAAAGGCAAGGTTGGCCGCCACATCAAGCGAAGGGATCAGGTTGAACTGCTGGAACACAAGTCCGACTGTTCCCCGCCGCAGGGCGGCAAGGGCTGTATCGTTCAGCCCCACAATATTGGTACCGCCAAGGTGGATTTCTCCCGCATCAGGGCTGTCGAGCCCTGCAACAAGGTGCAAAAGCGTGCTCTTGCCGCTGCCAGACTCGCCGGTCAGCGCAAGGCTCTTGCCCGCCTCCAGCGAAAGATCGATCCCGTGCAGAACATGCAACGGCCCCTCGCCAGTGGGGTAGAATTTGTCGATCCGGTGCAGCCTCAGCAGCATGTTACTCCCCGGAGGTCCGCGTGCATCTGACACGGCATGCCCGTGAAATAGCGCCAAACAACGACCCCTTTCATACAGCCTCCAAACCCACTGCCTTAATTGGACAATGGGTTTTTTCAGAGGGCTCGCGTTTTGCATCTAACGCGACCTCCACTTGGAATTCGATGTACAATTACGATCTAGAGCGGTTCTCAGCTAGGCGGGATAGGCGTTGACCGTACCGTCGCAACTCACTCTCCAAACGGAACTGGAGCGCTGTCTTCAATTCCTCAGCAGTGCCGATGCCGTTGTTGAAAAGCGCCATGATTATGCCTGCAGCCTGGTCACACTCAGGCGTGCTTGGCTCTATGCCAGCCTCTCGGCAATACACGATCAAACCTTTCGGGCAACGAGTTCCTCTTCGATCTTTGCGCGGTTGTTTCCATACTTTTTTACCAGCCTGAGGGCATCAGCCCGTTCGAGATGGTGCTTCTTCATGAGGTACCCGACTTCATAGTCTTCGCCACCGTCGACCCGTGCTCTATCTTGCGGACCACGCTTTGACTTGTCGTCTGCCATGACAACCTCCATGGGCGATCGCCTCGCCCAAACGTGTCAAGGATAATCCTCTAATCGTCGGGGACAAGGACGTAGTCCCCAACCATGTCGAAACCGCACAACTCCGCGGTCGCAGGGATAAGCCGATCCCTTACGGGGAACGCTTTGCTCGTCCGCCGTCGAAGGGTTGAGGTGACGAGCCGTAGGGGGCTGCTGTTCTGCTTGTGACCCGAAGCAGAGTCTCACACGCGACGGCGGCATGGCTGCTTTGCGCCCAATGTCAGCCGTTCAGGGCTACTTGATCGCCGCCTGAAAGCCGACCTTCCCGGCGACCGCTGACAGACGTGAATGCGCCATTTACGGATCTGTACAGATCGCTGCGCCAACGTCGGCTTGCCGCGCCAATTCCGGACATGGGGTGCGCAGGCGCGGCTCGCCTGCCAAAAAGCGCCAAACGGGTACCGCAAAGGCGCAGGTTCGGTTTATCGAACCGTTTCCGAGCCACTCCTGATGCTCGGGGCGGCGCGCCAGCGGGATTTCGTATGGCACGCAGCGCTGAACATGATACTTTAGGCTCCTCTGAATAACCCGGATTTCCCTCATGGAGCGCCGGCTCACTGCGATCCTCGCCGCCGACGTGGTTGGCTACAGCCGCCTCATGGGGCTGGATGAGGCCGGTACGCTGTCGGCGCTAAAGACGCACCGGCGCGAGATGGCGGACGCCAAGATCGCCGAGCATCAGGGCCACATCGTCAAGGTCACCGGCGACGGTATGCTGGTCGAATTCCCGAGCGTGGTGAATGCAGTTGCCTGCGCCGCAGATATCCAGCGCAGGATGCGCCAGCGCAACGTCGACGTGCCGGAGGACCACCGCATCGAATTTCGCATCGGCATCCATCTCGGCGACATCATCTTCGAGGACAACGACATCTATGGCGATGGCGTCAACATCGCGGCGCGCATCGAGAGCATCGCCAGGCCCGGCGGCGTCGCCGTGTCCGGCTCTGTGCGAGACCATATCGGCAACCGGCTCGATCTGACCTTCGAGGACACTGGCGAGCAGACGCTGAAGAACATTGATCGACCGGTCCGCGTTTACAACGTCAACCTCTTCGCCGACGCGCCGTGGCTGCACGCCGCAGCCGGCACGGAACGAGCCAAGACAAGATTCTCGCGACGCGGCTTCATTCTTGCTGCACTCGTTCTCGTTGCGGCAGCGATCGGCGTATACTACGGCGCGGAAATATGGCGGGCCGCTCCGGTTCGTTCGAGCGACATGCCGAGGATTGCGGTCCTTCCCTTCGACGATTTCAGTACCGGCGCGGACAAGGGATATCTCAGCGATGCCGTCGCCGAGGGGATCATCACCGAGCTTGCTCGGAGCAAGACTTATGCCGTCATCGCCCGGAACTCGAGCTTCAGGTACCGCGGCCATCCGGTTGACGCTAGGCAGATCGGAGATGAACTCGGCGTCGACTACCTCCTCGAAGGCAGCCAGCAGAAGATCGGAGACCAGCTGAAAGTGACCGCCCAGTTGCTGAATGCGCATGACGGATCGCATGTCTGGGCCAACACCTACAACCGCGAAATTGCCGATCTTTTCGTCGTCCAGGAGGAGATCATCCGCACGCTTGCGGATAGGGTCGGGCGCAGGATCGAGCGACCCTTGCCAAGGAGCGACGCCGCGCAGGTCAGCGCGCTCCGCTATGTCCTGATTGGTTTTGCCGAGACCGACAAGGATTTCTCTGCCGCGGGGAACGAGCTGCTACGGCAGTTCAGCCTCAAGGCGATCGAAGCGGATCCGGACTCCCAGTTCGGCTATATCGGGCTGGCCTGGTCCTATCGCCATGACGCGGTTTTCTGGCACAAGCAGGAAAATAACCCTGACGAGGCGTTGAAGCGCGCCGCCGAATACGCCGACAAGTCCATCCTGCTCGCTCCTGATGATGCTGAAGCGCATCATGTCCGCGCCAGAATTCATGCGGAAGCCGGCGAGGTGGAGCAGGCCCTTGTCCGGTACGATCAGGCGATAGCCCTGAACCCAAGCAATTCGGATACCCTCGTCAACAGTGCGGGCGTGCTGCTGAATGTTGGCCGCACCGACGAAGCTATCGATCGGATCAAGCAGGCTATGGGCATCGATCCTTTCCACCCTGACTGGTTCCACTGGGACATGGGCTGGGCGCTCTACGAAAAGAACGATTGCCGGGCTGCGCTGACGGCGATGCGGAAAATGTCCAGAATCCCGAGCGGCGCACACCGAATGCTTGCGGGGATCCACGCTTGTCTGGGAAACAAGCGGGAGGCAAAGGAAGCGCTTGCGGTTTTCCTCAAAGACTCGCCCGGCGACTCCATCAGCAAACAACGCAAGCAGTGGGAGAAGAATTACACCGCCCCCGGAGCCCTTGAGCGCTGGATCGGACACATGCGGTTCGCGGGCTTGCCGGAGTGAACGGCTGTCCGAGCGCGACCCCGCAGAAGACCGACTGGGTCGCTACGTTGAAGCAATTGTGTTATGAGCGCTGGTTGCCGGCCCCTTTCAAGCCATTCCGATGCTGTGACGTCTACAGCGGCACGGTTTGAACTTGCGACCCCTTTGCCGTGCAAGTTAGCCGGTCGATCGCTATCGATTGGTCCCGGTCAGGCATCGAAGAGGTCCTGTCCTAGCTAGGTTTCGGTGAGACAATCTCGACGAAAAAGATAAGGATCTTGAATGGCCTATTCTGTCCCACTTTCGAAATTGAGCGTTGAAAAGGTTCAAATCTTGCCTCCCGGCTAGGGGCACCATTTTCTACCCGAGACACCTTGAAAGCTCGGTGGGAGGTTATCCCAGGCGCACCTGGGATACCCCAATTGAGGCCGGGCCATTGCGTAGACTAAGTCGCCATTACATCGGCCCCGGCACCATCTTGGTCGGCTGCTCCGGCATCGGAAACGCGTAATTGTCGCATTTCACGTCGGGGTTCGTCGGGCTGAACATTCCAAGTGGGTTGTCTTTGAACAGCCAGACGTGAAGATCGTAATGGTAGAACTCCAACGGAATAAGCGGATAATGCCCCTCCATCGGCCCCTGGAACGTCTGTCCAAACAGTTTCGGCGGCTCCTTGGTGTCGGGCGTCAGCGGAACAAGCCATTCCACGGCCACCAGGCGCAAGCCGCCGTCGACCGGCTCATAGATAAGGACATTGGGGCGCGTCGGATCTGGTGTCGGGCTGACGCTCGCGACGTTGACGAAATGAATGCCCATCGCGCCCTTCGGGTAATCCATAGCTCCAGCCACTTTTTCGCCGCTGTAATAAACGCATCCGACCGTCGACAGGTAGAGGTCGCGAATGGCGGCCTTGTAGTCTTCGTACTTCGAAAGCGATTGTTTCAGGGCATCGATCTCGACCTTGCCGGGCTCGGCGGCCTGACCCGCGGCCGCAATCAGGCAGGCGCCGATGAGGCCGGTCAAAGCGAGAATACTGCGACGCCTGAAGTGAATTCTTTTCGTCATGCATTCCTCCCAGATTTTTGTTCTGGCCGTGCAGGACCGAGGCGGCAATGATGCTGGTTGCGCGGCCGAGATTGTCGCCGATGCTAATCCTTTCCGCTGGTTGGGAGAATTAACCCTGATGACCTAGGCCTTCGACACAGTTCTTCGACTGAGTCTGAAAGGGACTGTGGACGGTCGGTGCCGTCCGGCCTGCAGCTGCCAATTTCCAGCGCTGGTGATTAGCGTAAGCCCCTGCGCCTTCGTCATTCCCAGGCCGGAGCAAGGAGCGAAGCGACGCGGCGGCGCGGTAGACCAGGCGATGGTCCTGGATGATGCGCCGCGACCACCAGCCGGCGCTGCCCCTCTCTGCCTTCTCCCCTTGTGGGGCCCGAAGGGCGGGCGAGGCCCGTGACTCGCCCCGGGCGGTGGATTGGCGCGCAGCGCCAAGACGGTTACTGGACGGAGTGCTGTTGGGTGCCACTGGAGCACCCCCTCATCCGACCTCGCTTCGCGAGGCCACTTTCTCCCACAAGTGGAGAAGGGGAGCCGCCCTTTGCCCTACCGCCGTCCCAGCAAGCTCTTCACCCGGTTGCGCAGCAGGCGCGCCATGTTGCGGGTTTCGCGGTAGAGGTGGATCTGCGACGCCGCCTGGCGGGCGAGGCGGTCGGCGTCCGGCGTCAGGCCGAGGACCAGCGTGCCGATCGGCCGTCGCTCCGTCCATAGCCGGCTCATCACCGGATGGTCGGGCACGGCGCAGGAATCGGTCATCATGATGTTGGGATCGTCGAGATGCTGCCTGGTCACCTCGATCATCAGCAGCGTGCCCGGCGAATAGGCGGCGAGCGTCTCGTCATAGGCCGTCTTCCAGGTGTAGGCGACGCCAGCCTCGACGAAGACAACCAGGCAAGCGATGGTGCGGTCATCGAGCGTCAGTGAATGGATGCGGCACAGGTCGCGTTCGGCCAGCCGGTGCACGGCCTCGCGGGCAAAGGCGGCGCGGTAGCGGTCGATGGCCATGGCGGTGCGCTCGCGGCCTTTCCAGCCGGCGGCCTCAAGCGTCAAAAAACGCTCGATGGCATGGCGGATGTTTTCCGGTCCGCGCGCCACCTGATGCTCCAGCCTGCCCAGGTCGGCGAGGCGGCGTTTTAGGCGGCGGAACTCGCGATAATGGTGCGAGCGCAGCGAGGCCTTCAGATACTCATCGCCGTCGATCTCGCTTTCGAGCATCGGCCGTTCGGCCTTGCCGGTGGTGACCAGCGTCAGGCCACGCGTCTCGGCGACGGTGGCCAGCAGGCTGGCCACCGGGCCGTCGAGCCGGATGTCGGGCAGCACGAAGACTTTTGGCAGTTTGAGATGCGGCCGCGACAGCATCGCGAAGAAATCCTCGATGACGCCGACGGGATCGTCGCGGTCGACCAGCGGCGTGCCGATCGGCCCGAACGGGCTCGACCATGTGCGCATCACCCGCACGCCGAGCGGCGTCGCCGGCCGCTCCACCGAGAACGGCACCAGCAAGCGCAGCCGGTTGCGGTATTCGTCGCCGTCGCGGATGACCGCCAGCCGCACCTCGCGGTCTTCCAGTCGCGGCATGGCGGGTGCCAGGAAGCGCGGGTTGAAGAACACGTTGGGCTCGATCGTGCGGGCGCAGAGATAGTCGAGTTCCTCGACCAGGTCGAAGCCGGCGGAGGCGGCGTAAATTGCCAGTTTGCGCTGGGGCCGGCCGTTGGCCAACAATTCGATATGGGCGGGATCGGCTTCGCGGGCGAGCCCGGCGAGGCCCGACACCAGGGCGCCGGCCAGGCCGCCGCTGGTTTCCTCGAGCAACGGGATGGCAGCCATCACGCGGCTCCTTTGGCGGCTACGAAAATGACCATGACGATGCCGAGCCTGCGCCAGACCGTGAAGGACAGCGCGCCGGCTTCGAAGATCATCGCGAAGGCGGTGGCCATCGCCGCGCCCCACAGGCCGAAAAGCGGGATCAGCACCAGATTGAGGCCGATGTTGAAGGCCAGCGTCATGGCGTAGACGGCGGCGCAGATATTCTGGTTGCCGCTCATGGTGAGCAGGCTTTCGCAGGGGCCGACGGCGGCGCGGGCGACGACGCCGAAGACCAGCAGGAACAACAGCGGGTAGCCGGCAACGAATTCAGGCCCGAACAAGCTCAGCATCGGCTCGCCCAGCACCAGCACCAGCAGCGCCATCAACAGCGATGGCCAGAACGTCCACGACACGGTTTCGCGGGCGAAGGCGGCGAGCTTTTCGGGCTCGCCATGGGTGAATTGCGCGTAGCGCTGGGCGACGCCCGCCTTGACCGCAAAATAGACGAAATGCACCAGCGCCAGCGTCTTGACCGTGGCGAAATAGACGGCGACGTCGTTGGGATTCATATAGGCGCCGACCATCAGCACGTCGGCATTGGTGAGCAGGAAGAAGAAGCCTTCGACCAGGAAGATCGGCAGCGACACGAGGAACCATTGCGCGAAATGCAGCTTCCTCGGCCCGGCCGGGATTTTTTTGCCGATGCGCGCAGTGATGCCGATGAGCTGGCCGAGCGTGGTGGCATAGGTGGCGGCGATCGAGGCGAAGATCGCCGTCCTGGCATCGGGCGCAAAGCCGACCAGAAGCATCAGCGCCATCAGCGCCAGGATCAGCACCGGCCGCACCAGATAAGTCGGCGCCAGCGCAAACAGCGCCCACGAGTTGGCCCGCGCCAGCCCCTGCAGCAGATCGGACATGGCGATCATCGGCATGCAGATGAGGCCGAGAATGAACGGCACGACATAGTAGTTCTCGATAAACGGCGAGAGCAGCCAGACGCCGAGCGCGCCCAGTCCGGCGATCGCAGTCGAGGCGACCAGCACGAACAGGCGGCTGGTCAGCACGATGCCGCGCAGTTCGGCCAGCATGTTGCGCTCGCGATATTCGGGAATGAAGCGGATGATCGAGGTGTGGAAGCCGAGGCAGGCGAGATTGCCGACGATGACCATCGTCACCCAGACAAGGACAAAAATGCCATACTCGAACGAGCCCATCCAGCGCGCCATCAGCACCTGACTGACGAAAGCGATGACGGCGCTGACGATGCGGATGGAAAAGGCGATCAGCGACATGCGGCTGGCTTCGCCGCGCTCGTCGGCGGTGAACAGCACGGCATCGATGCGGCCAAGCAGCGGCTTTGCGCGCAGCGCAAGGCGCTGCGGCAGGAACCGCCCGGCTGTCGTCGCCGCGGAAAAGCGCACCCTGATCACACTCCGTTCTCGGCTTCTTTTCGGGTCTAGGTGTAGTCAAAACACATTAAGAAACGGTTGGGTGGGAGGTAGGAGTGTTCCCTTCTCCCCGTTCACGGGGAGAAGGTGCCGGCAGGCGGATGAGGGGCGCCGGCTTTGTGCCATGTTCACCGTTCGCGGCAGAACGCGACGAAACGACAGGCCAGCTGATGGAAAGAAATAAGAGCTGAAGGCCCATTTCCGGTGTCGACGGGACAGCGCCCCCCTCTCGCCAGCCGGCCATCCCCCCACGGGTGGGGAGATTGGCTAATCGTGGGCGTTGGCGTCGCCCCTCATCCGCCCTTCGGGCACCTTCTCCCCGTGAACGGGGAGAAGGGAAGTGGGTGCTTACGCGAACGCCCCGTGGCAATGCTTGTACTTTTTCCCTGACCCGCACGGGCAGGCCTCGTTGCGGCCGACCTTGCCCCAGGTGGCGGGGTTTTGCGGGTCGCGGTTCTCGGGGGCGACGGTGGCGTGGGTCTCCTGGCGAACCAGAAGGCCGGTCTCGCCGCCATCAAAATCGTCCTCGCCGGTGGTGCCGTCGAGATGACTGCCGAACATGTCGGGCGCCTCGGGCGGCGGCGCTTCGGCGGCTTGGCGGACCAGCTCGACGCGCATCAATTGCGCGGTGACGGCCTGGCGCAGATTGCCCAGCATCGCCTGGAACAGCTCGAACGCCTCGCCCTTGTATTCCTGCAGCGGATCGCGCTGGGCGTAGCCGCGGAAGCCGACGACCGAGCGCAGGTGGTCGAGGTTGACGATGTGCTCGCGCCACAGATGGTCGAGCGTCTGCAGCACCACGGAGCGCTCGACATAGGCCATCACGTCGGGGCCGAAGCGCTCTGCACGCTCCTTGGCAGCGGTCTCGGCGGCCTGGCTGATGCGCTCGCGGATGTCGTCCTCGGCAATGCCCTCTTCCTTGACCCAGTCCTCGATGGGCAGGTCGAGATTGAGGAATTCGGCGACCTCAGCCTTGAGGCCAGCGACGTTCCACTGCTCGGCATAGGCGTTTTCGGGAATAGCCTTGGCGACGACCTCCTCGATGACGCCCTCGCGCATTTCGGCGATGGTCTCGGACAGGCCTTCACCGTCCATCAGCTCGAGGCGCTGCTCGAACACCACCTTGCGCTGGTCGTTCGAGACGTCGTCATATTTCAGCAGGTTCTTGCGGATGTCGAAGTTGCGCGCCTCGACCTTCTTCTGCGCCTTTTCCAGCGCCTTGTTGATCCAGGGGTGGATGATCGCCTCGTCTTCCTTGAGGCCAAGCTTCTGCAGCATGCCGTCCATGCGCTCGGAGCCGAAGATGCGCATCAGATCGTCCTGCAGCGACAGGAAGAATTTTGAGCGCCCGGGATCGCCCTGGCGGCCCGAGCGGCCGCGCAACTGGTTGTCGATGCGGCGCGATTCGTGGCGTTCGGTGGCGAGCACGTAGAGGCCGCCGGCGGCGAGCGCCTTCTCCTTCAGCCGGGCGACGTCGTCGCGGATTGCCTTTTCCCTGGCGTCGCGCTCGGGGCCGGCCGGCATGTCGCCAAGCTCCTCGGCGATGCGCATGTCGGCATTGCCGCCGAGCTGGATGTCGGTGCCGCGGCCGGCCATGTTGGTGGCAATGGTGATGGCGCCGGGTTTACCCGCCTGGGCGACGATCGCCGCCTCACGCTCATGGTGGCGGGCGTTCAGCACCTCGAAATCGGCAAAACCTTCCTTGCGCAGGCGTGCGGCCAGCAGCTCGGATTTCTCGATCGAGGTGGTGCCGACCAAGGTAGGCTGGCCTTTTTCGCGGGCTTCCTTGATCTCCCTGACGATCGCCTTGTACTTCTCCTCGACGGTCCGGTAGACCTCGTCGTCCTCGTCAATACGGATGACCGGCAGATTGGTCGGGATCTCGGTGACGTCGAGATTGTAGATGTTGGCGAATTCCTCGGCCTCGGTCAGCGCCGTGCCGGTCATGCCGGCGAGCTTCTTGTAGAGGCGGAAATAGTTCTGGAAGGTGACGGAGGCGAGCGTCTGGTTCTCCGGCTGGATCGCCACATGCTCCTTGGCCTCGAGCGCCTGGTGCAGGCCTTCCGAATAGCGGCGGCCCGGCATCATGCGGCCGGTGAATTCGTCGATGATGACGATCTCGCCGTTGCGCACGATGTAGTCCTTGTCCTTCTGGAACAGTTGGTGCGCCTTGAGCGCATTGTTGACGTGGTGGACGATGGCGACGTTCTCGACGTCGTAGAGCGACTCACCCTTGAGCAGGCCGGCGTCGCGCAAAAGGTTTTCCAGCTTCTCGGTGCCATCCTCGGTAAAGATCGAGGTCTTCTGCTTCTCGTCGATCTCATAGTCGGCCGGCTCGAGCTTCAGCATGAAGGCGTCGATGGTATTGTACATTTCCGAGCGGTCCTCGAGCGGACCGGAAATGATCAGCGGCGTGCGCGCCTCGTCGACGAGGATGGAATCGACCTCGTCGACGATCGCGTAGCTGTGGCCGCGCTGCACCATCTGGGCGCGCTCGTATTTCATGTTGTCGCGCAGATAGTCGAAGCCGAGCTCGTTGTTGGTGGCGTAGGTGACGTCGGCGGCATAGGCGGCGTGGCGTTCCTCGTCGGACAGGCCATGGACGATGACGCCGACGGTAAGGCCGAGGAATTTGTAGACGCGGCCCATCCATTCGGAGTCGCGTGTGGCAAGATAGTCGTTGACGGTGACGACATGGACGCCTTTGCCGGCAAGCGCGTTGAGATAGACGGGCAGGGTGGCGACCAGCGTCTTGCCCTCGCCGGTGCGCATCTCGGCGATGCCGCCATTATGCAGCACCATGCCGCCGATCAGCTGCACGTCGAACGGGCGCATGCCGAGCACGCGGCGCGCCGCCTCGCGCACGGTGGCGAAGGCCGGCACCAGGAGATCGTCGAGACTGGCGCCGTTGGCGACGTCCTGGCGGAATTTTTCCGTGCGGGCCGTCAGTTCGGCGTCGGAGAGCGCCCGCATCTCGTTTTCCATGGCGTTGATCGCTTCGACGCGCGGTCGGGTTGACTTGACCCGGCGATCGTTGGAGGAGCCGAAAACCTTACGGGCGAGACCGCCAAAACTGACCATTCAATGGTCCTTTCGATAGCATTCCAAGTCGTTGCGACGGGTGCCGGCCGGCCCCATCAAATCCACGTGAAACGCGGACAAACGCAAAAAGCGCCCGGAAAACGGTTCTGGACGCAAAGTCGTTGGACAGATAAGAGGGGGCTCAATCGATGTCAACGGCGCGCTGGCCCTGACGACCGTGCCAAATTCCGCCACAATCCGGCTGGTCTGGAAGCCATCCCGCCCTAGCTATCCCCATTGGAGTTAATTGTATGTCCTTATTGTTCCGCCGCGCGTCGCTCGCCAGCCTTGGCTTGGCATTCGGGCTGACGGCGCTGTCGCTGTCGCCAGCGATGGCGCAGGACACCGCGCCCGCCCAACCAGCCCC